>QCRX01000004.1 GCA_003209275.1 Prochlorococcus sp. AG-463-P14 | reverse complement strand
CAGGAAAGAATAAAGCCAGAACAGCTCCAAGTACCAAAAATCAAGCTGCTAAACAAAGTTTAGAAAGTATTGATAGACTTTTGGAGCGTCTACATAACAATATAGCCAGAAAAAGTCTTATTGAAGAGCGGAAAAGAGTTGAAAGGGAACTTAATCGAGGTGATTTAGTAGTGGTAGTTTTCGGTACTGGTTCTAGTGGAAAGACATCACTTATTAGAGCCTTACTTAAAAAAATCGTTGGGAAGGTTGGACCTGGAATGGGTTCAACAACTAGCAGTAAAAGTTATCGACTTAGGTTAAAGGGTCTTAACCGAGGACTACAATTAGTTGACACGCCAGGTATTTTTGAGGCCGGAAAAAGCGGAAGAAGTAGAGAAAAAGAAGCTAAACAAATTGCCATTCGTGCTGACCTTATGCTCGTAGTTGTAGACAGTGATTTGTGCTCTACAGAGTTAGAAGTCATTAATAGTCTTGCTAATTTAGGAAAAAGATTATTCATTATCCTTAACAAATGTGACCTTCGTGGAGAGCAAGAGGAACGCAAACTTCTGGCGTTGCTTAGAGGACATTGCAAAGGTCTAATTGAGCCTGCAGATGTCCTTTCAACATCTGCAGCACCACAATCAATTCCTCGTCCAGGTAGCTATCCAATCCAACCAGCTGCAGAAATCGACAATCTTCTTAGACATCTTGCAAAAGTACTTTATGAAGATGGAGAAGAACTTCTTGCTGACAATATTCTCTTACAATGCCGAAATCTTGGCGATACAGGACGAGATCTACTAGATAAACAACGAGAAAAAGAAGCTCGATTACGTATTGATCGTTACAGTTGGATTAGCAGTGGAGTAGTCATTGCGACACCCTTACCTGGTATTGATTTCCTAGGAGCAGCTGCAGTTAATGCACAAATGGTATTAGAGATAGCACGTATATATGGAATTCAATTAACTAAAGATAGAGCCCAGGAATTAGCCATATCAGTTGGAAGGACACTGGCAGGACTAGGAATAGTTAAAGGTGGTGTATCCATAATTGATACTGCGCTAAGCACAAGTCTCCCTAGTCTCTTATTAAGTAGAGCGGTTCAAGGTGTTGCTGCTGCATGGCTAACTCGAGTAGCAGGGGCAAGCTTTGTTACTTACTTTCAGCAAGACCAAGATTGGGGTGATGGAGGTATACAAGAGGTTGTCCAGCATCATTACGACTTAAATCGCCGTAACTCGTCACTTAATCAATTCCTTAAAATTGCTTTTAGGAAGGTTGTTGAGCCTCTTCAAAAGAATCAACAGCAACTACCACCCCGCCCAGGGCCTCAGGGGGAGGAGGGACCATTGGACCACGAGCATCAAGAATAGTTATCAACAATAAGTAGACAATTCCGATTAAGATAGAGAAGAATCCAGTGATGATTGCCACTAAACGGCTACGTGAAGGCATTTCATTCATTGATTTGTTATTTCAACAGAATTGTTCAAAAGTATTGCCAATCGCTCTAATAGCTCGAGACTTGTATGAGGGTTACCAGTTACCGCTTTGAGGTAATAACGTCCTTCGTGTATAGGTCTAGAAAGCATCAATTTCTTTTCCAACAGAAATTTGCGAGTTAATACGGACCATGCTGCAGCTGCATTATCGTCTAAGCCTTTTGGCGTCATTGCAATCAAATGTAGAGGACCGCTTAATAAGTTGAACTTTGATGGCTCAATTTTCTGCTCAAGGTAATTGCGCCGAAGAATAGATTGATCCAGTAGTTGCTTAATTCCATCCTTACCCAGCTGCCTTAAACCAAGCCATAGTTTTAGTACTTCAGCAGACCTTGTTCCCTGAATGCCCATTTCTCCTCCATGCGCTTCCTCCCAGGCCGGTTCAATATATGGAAGTCCGGTAGAAAATACCGCTTTAAGATCTGATTTCCTTGCCATCAGAAGCAAAGAAGAAGTTTTTGTAATTCCCAATAACTTCTGTGGGTTAACACTAACTGAATCTGCGGCTGAAATTCCCCGTATCAAAGTAGACGTTGTTTTTGAAAGCGCAAAAACACCTCCAATTGCTGCATCAATGTGAAGCCAGAGGCCCTCACGAGAAGCTAAATTTGCGAGCTCAACTAAAGGATCAACTGCTCCTCTAACGGTAGTGCCTGCTGTCGCGACAACTGCAAAGCATTTCCTACCCTTAGATCTAAGCCGTTTTAATTGCTCCTCCAAGTCTTCTAGAGAAATCTGACCTTGAGTATTTGTACAAACTCGTTGTAATGCATCACATGGCAACCCCATCACGCGTATTGCCTTAGCTAAAGAAACATGGGCATCAGCACTAGCAAAAATAACCGCACTTGGATCACACTCAAGGCCAGACAACTGTCGAGCCACAACCAAAGCCATCAAGTTACTAAGTGTTCCTCCACTTGCAGCAACTCCACCAGAGCCTAAAGGCATCCCTAATTGTTCTGCAAACCATTTACAAAGCTTTCTCTCTAGTCGTGAAAGACTTGGAGACAACTCTTCAGCCAACAGATTGTTGTTTAATCCTGCACTTATTAGGTCGCCGACAATCGAGGCAGTTAAAGGAGGCGGATCTAAGTGGGCAAGTGCCCCTGGGTGAGAAGGCTGATATGAACCATCCATCAGCAGCTGGATATCAGCCATCAAAGCTTCCCCCGAAAGACCCTCCATACGTGGAGATATCTCTGGGAGTCCTGTAACTAATGGCAAAGGACCAGTCTGTCCCGCCTTCGCAAACCATTGGCAAAGAAGGGAGCAAGCATCTTCAAGCACTTTTTGCAATTGAGGATCTAGATAATCCGGTGACGCAAATGGCTCTAATGAAGAAGATTGACTTATTTGGGAATTACGAGCCAAGAACTAAAGCAATGAATATCTCATTGTCACTCTTGATGGCATTGTTCTTAAAGAAATCTGCCCAAAAAACATTTGAAGCGTCCGTTGGATCTAAAGGATGAAGATTGCCAGAAATGGATGGCTAGGCTCATTACAAGAGCTGAAAGGGTAGGCGCGGATGGAGAAGTACCTGTAAGTGCCTTGATTCTCGACAGTAATGGCCACTGCATAGGCCATGGAAGCAATAGAAGAGAAAGCCAACGCGATCCTTTAGGGCATGCGGAATTGATTGCTTTGAGACAAGCCGCTTGGATAAGAAATGACTGGAGATTTAACGACTGCACCCTGATAGTGACCCTAGAGCCTTGTCCTATGTGTGCAGGGGCCTTGATTCAAGCAAGGATGGGACAAGTTATCTATGGAGCTTCTGATCCAAAGAGAGGAGCCTTTGGGGGGACGTTAGATCTTGCTAACCACAAAAGCTCTCATCACCACATAGTTATAAAAAGTGGTGTGATGAAAGATATTGCAAGCAAACAACTTCAAGAATGGTTCATGCAGCGGAGACAATACTCTCGCGAAAATTAGGTAGTTCTGACTCGAAGACGTTTAAAACTCTCTCAACATTCTCGGAGTTTGAGTTATATCCCATCAAGCCAATCCTCCAAACTTTACCTGCTAAATCACCAAGTCCACCTCCTATTTCTATACCATATTTATTAAGTAAATGGAGACTAAAAGCCTTTCCATCTACTCCCTCTGGGATTTTTACAGTGGTTAGTGTAGGCAAGCGTAAATCTTCAGAGACATGGAGTTCTAATCCTAGTTTTTCGAGTCCAGTCCAAAGATTTTCAGCGTTTAGTCTGTGACGATCCCAAGCATTCTGTAAACCTTCCTCAGCCAATAAACGAAGGGCCTCACGAATACCAAAGTTCATATTTACTGGAGCAGTATGGTGATACACCCGATCACTTCCCCAATATTTATTCAACAAAGAAACATCAAGGTACCAATTTGGAACTTTACCTTTGCGATTAGCAAGTTTTTTCTCTGCTCTTGAACTCATTGTGAAAGGTCCCAAGCCAGGAGGACAACTCAAACCTTTTTGAGTACAGCTATAGGCCAGATCAACTTTCCAAGAATCAAGGAAAAGAGGAACACCTCCTAAAGAAGTAACAGTATCTAAAAGCAATAAACAATCATATTTTCTACAAAGATCTCCAATTCCTTCCATTGGTTGGCAGACACCTGTAGAAGTTTCAGCATGCACTATTGCCAAAATGGTTGGTCGATATTTAACAATTGCTGTTTCTAATTCTTCTAAGGAAAAGACTTCTCCCCAAGGCCTATTAATTGTTTCTACCTTGGCTTGATATCGAGATGCCATATCTGCAAGACGATGACCAAAATATCCTTTAATTGCTACTAGAACTGTGTCTCCTGGCTCAACAGAATTCGCAATTGTTGCTTCCATAGCAGCACTACCTGTACCACTCATAGGAAGCGTCAAGCGATTATCTGTCTGCCAGACATATCTCAATAATTCTTGTACCTCTCCCATTAGAGATACATAAAAGGGATCGAGGTGTCCAATGGGTGGTAAGGACAATGCTTCCAGGACGGAAGGATGTGAATTGGATGGGCCTGGACCAAGTAAAAGTCTTTCCGGCACAGAGATCGGCCGGAAAGCTGCTTGGTGAGTTTGATCAACAGAGGGATACTTTTGCCTAATCGCCAAGGCCCTGATCTAGTTCATTTGCGTCTGAGCCTAAACAGGCGACGTAGTCTGTAGCGAACATTTCTATAGGATTGCAATAGGTGCTAACAGGACTTGAAGAGATATCAGCTAGTTTCGTGTTAACAAAAATACTTAGTCCAACAAAAAAAATTCTACAAAAGTCAGTGCTGATAATGATTCTGTCTTAAAATGGTACTCGTTGATACAAAACAAGAACCAGGTGCTGACTAGTTTCAATAAGTTTTAGCTGCTTAGGTCGCATCAACTTGCCATGGGTAAATCTCCCCAGGACGTCCTACGTCTGATCAAGGAAGAAAGCATCGAACTTATTGATCTCAAATTCACAGACCTGCACGGAAAGTGGCAACACTTAACCGTGACATCTGAAATGGTTGATGAGGAAGCGTTTAAAACTGGACTTGCTTTTGACGGCTCTTCGATAAGGGGTTGGAAAGCGATCAATGAATCCGACATGTCGATGGTGCCAGACGCCAATACAGCCTGGATAGACCCCTTTTACCGTCATAAAACACTTAGTTTAATTTGCTCGATTCAAGAACCTCGTAGTGGTGAGCCATATTCACGCTGTCCAAGAGCTTTGGCTCAAAAGGCTCTGGCATACCTTTCAAGTACTGGACTTGCTGATACCGCATTTTTTGGTCCAGAACCCGAATTCTTTCTTTTTGACGATGTCCGCTATAGCTCCTCTGAAGGAGGTTGTTTCTATAGCGTCGATACCATTGAAGCTCCTTGGAACTCTGGAAGAGTTGAAGAAGGAGGAAATCTGGCATACAAAATTCAACTAAAAGAAGGGTATTTCCCTGTAGCACCTAATGATAGTGCTCAGGATATTCGATCAGAAATGCTTCTTCTAATGAGTCAGTTAGGTATACCAATTGAAAAGCATCATCATGAAGTCGCAGGTGCAGGGCAACATGAATTAGGGATGAAGTTTGCTCAGCTAATTGAAGCTGCAGACAACGTGATGACCTACAAATATGTAGTTAGAAATGTCGCTAAAAAATATGGGAAAACAGCTACATTTATGCCTAAACCTGTTTTCAATGACAATGGAACTGGCATGCACGTACACCAAAGTCTATGGAAAGGAGGAAAACCTTTATTCTTTGGGGAAGGAACTTATGCAAATCTTTCTCAATCTGCAAGATGGTATATAGGTGGAATACTTAAACATGCACCTTCATTTTTAGCCTTCACTAACCCAACAACAAATAGCTACAAGAGACTTGTTCCTGGATTTGAAGCACCTGTGAATCTAGTCTATTCTCAAGGTAATAGATCTGCCGCAGTTCGTATTCCACTTACAGGACCAAGCCCAAAAGCTAAAAGATTGGAATTCAGGTCAGGTGACGCAATGGCTAATCCTTACTTGGCTTTCTCAGCAATGATGATGGCCGGCATAGATGGCATTAAGAATCGGATAGATCCAGGCGAAGGAGTTGATGTAGATTTATTTGAATTGCCTGATGAAAAACTAGCGAGTATTGATACTGTTCCAGCGTCTCTTAATGGAGCCCTTGAAGCGCTTGCAGCAGACAAGCAATATCTAACAGAAGGGGATGTATTTAGTGACGACTTTATCAATAATTGGATTGAGATTAAATACGATGAAGTTCAACAATTACGTCAAAGACCTCATCCGCATGAATTCACAATGTACTACGATGCTTAAGCCTTCAATAAAAGGAAATGAGTAAGAGAAATAACCCTTATTTGATTTTGCTTTAAAATTTTATAGCAGAATCAAACAAGGGTTATATAACTCATTTATATAAAATACCAAAACTTACTTACAACTTCTATCTTTCTATAGATAAGTCAAATACATGCATTTGTACATAACTATTATTTCTCTTATTACATTAAACTTTAACCAATTAGGAAGCAAAGATGACATTTACAACGTCTCTTCTTTTTCATTGAACTATCGCACTATTTTTGACAGTCACATGGAAAAGATAGAGCAGGGTTTTCGTGATAAGAATATGGATCTAGCCTGCCAAGAATCAAAGAATGCACTAACAATACTAAAAAAATATAGAAGGGGACTGATCCAACTAGAGCCAAACTACGATTGGACTGAAATGCAAGCCTTATTAGCAGAAATTCCAAAAAAATATTGCAAATGATTCAAAGAGAAATTGGATTCTCATGATCGAACCAGCAGAAACAAATCAAATATGCCAACATCTTCTTTATGACTTCGCCAAACCTAGTCAAGATTGCTTACCAAACCCTGCAAGGTGGAAAGGGCCTTGCAGGACTTGTCCATAAGGAGCTCAGTACAAAAGTTATGGAATTATTCTCTCCAGGGGGAATTCCAGTAACAACACCTGTTTCAAAAGAATTATTGAAAGAGCTTCGACATTCAATGTCATTACTGGAAAAAGTGGATTGGGAAGAAGCGGAGCAAGGCATATACCCAACAACTCAACTTTTTGATACCCCCTGGCTTGATTGGGCAAGTAAATATCCCTTGATTTGGCGAGACCTTCCCTCCACCTGGGAACGACGGAAAAGAAGAAATACTCGTGAAATACCAAAAAATATAGACCCTGAAATATATCCCGACTACTACCTACAAAATTTTCACCATCAAACAGATGGGTATTTGAGTGATCACTCAGCAGGGCTTTATGACTTACAAGTAGAAATTCTCTTCAACGGGACTGCTGACGCAATGAGAAGAAGAGTTCTTGCCCCTCTAAAATTAGGTCTAAGGCGCTTTCATTCCCGCAATCCAGCTAGTCTTAGAGTTCTTGATATCGCAACAGGAACAGGAAGAACTCTTCTGCAGATCCGCTCAGCCCTTCCTGAAGTTGAACTAATAGGAATGGATCTGTCTACTTCTTATCTTCGACAAGCTTCGCGTCTTATAAATAGTAGAAATAACGAATTAGCACAACTTGTTAGGGGGAATGCTGAAAAAATGCCATTTGCAGATGAGAGTATGCAAGCGATAACATGTATTTTTTTATTTCACGAGTTACCACCAAAGGCAAGGCAAAATGTTATTGAAGAATGCTGGAGAGTACTAGAGCCAGGTGGTTCTTTTATATTGGCAGATTCTATACAATTAGCCGATTCCCCTAGTTTTTCAACTCTATTAGAGAATTTCTACAAGTTTTTCCATGAACCATATTATAAAGATTATATAAATGACGATATAGAATTAAGGCTTAAAAATAGCCAGTTTGAATGCATCAAAGCTCAATCTCATTTTATGACAAGGATATGGAATGCAATGAAGCCGTTTGCCAATTAAAGCTAGTAGGATTCCGATTCCCTGACAAGAGGTCATGAATATTTCACTGGAGGAATAATCTTTTAGAGAACCTATAGGTCAAATCAGAAGGGAAAAATGAGCAATCCCTTCCAACTAAAATGGTTAAACGGCTGGAACTTTCAGCTAGTAATCATGGATGGTAATGTCAACGTCGAGGCATATGGTTTCGGAATATATTTAAGGACTTCTCTCCTACCAGGGGAAAGTCCAAAATCTGCAGCTGATCGACTAATTTATGCAGAAAATAGACGAAGAAGAGCACTCCGAAACTCCTGGAAAGAAGGTCAAAGCTCCCAAGAGGTTGATTTCGCTAGATCAACTCATCTCGATAAAAGATCTTTAATTGTCATTAAATAAAAGTTTGGCACACTTTAGAAAAAAATATTCCCGGCTATAGTTCGAAAGGAATAAATAGATAGAAGATAAAGGTTAACATCATAAATCACACAATTAATATATTGACGTGACTATTAAATTCCTTTTGGTTACCTATTTTGAATTCGTAGTAGAATACTATTTGCTTAGGATTATCAACTAATGAGTAAGGTCAAAGAGAGTTGGTCTACTGAGGCAAAGGAGTTGGCTATTAAACTACATTCTGAATTAAGCTTAAATGATCAGAATTGGCATAAACTTAAAAGCAACCACAATAGAAGGGCAGCGGAGTTATTGGCTGGATCATTAGTTCAACTATTAGCGAACGGAAAGATTTCTGATATAGAAGCTCAAATCCTTCAAGCGACTAGATGGCTTAATCATGAAGTCAATGATCCTGGTTGTCCTAATCATTAATATCAAACTTACGTTTACAAGCCAATTGCAAGCGATTTCCCCTTCGACTCCATCTAACGTCATCAAAACATTGATATATCAAAAACAAGCCTCTACCACTATATGCATCTAACTCTTGAGGTAAAGAGTAATTCCTAGACTCAAAAGGAACACCATCTCCCTCATCCTGAATCTGCCAAATAAGCCAATTTGGAGTAATTATTCGACGTACTCTTAAAACTTTTCCTGAGTCATTTAAATTGCCATGTTTCACAGCATTTATTAAAGCCTCATGAAGACCTAATTCAACTCTTTCAAAAGTATTCCTTGATTGGATTGGCTCTAACAGAACCTTTAGGAAAGGGGAAAGCCTAAGGGTTGAAGGGATAGTGAAATCCGACCAGAGCAACCTTTGTGCTCTCAACAAAAGAATCCCCTCAAAAAGATGCCTTACAGCTTTAGATGAGCTGGAGAGCATCGGAACAGAACCAACCTATTTGAACATAACGGCTTTAGGGAACAACTAACAAATTATTGGGTGAGTTAATTTAAATACGCGCAATTAATGATGGATGATTCAAAATGGCATCCATAAGACGAACCCCGCGAAGCTGATTAACCAAAGGCATATGACCTTCTGGAGCATTTAAAGACCAATTAAAGGATGAAGGGTATCTAGTCCAAACACCCTCGTTCTTCCAACCGATTTTTGTCCAAAGGCGGTCATACCTTCCATCTAAGGATTTAAGTAAGCTTGCTTGCTTGGTAAACCCAAATTTTCCTTGCGAATAGGCAATCCATAACCTATCTATAGTCACCAAATCAATTGCAGCGATTGATTCGACCTCACTAAAATAAACATATCCTCTATTTTCTGCTCCAGATCCAGCCAGTTGCCTCAATGCAGAACTAGTGAAACGATCCGCACTTTCAAAAGATTGTTCTAGTAAAGCTTGCTGCAATGGTCCATATTCAATACCCGCTGTTGATGGAGCGTTAAACCATCCACTTGAACCACTTGAAAGAATATTATTAAGCGATTCAGGATAATGCTTCTGGAGAAGCTGAAGAACCGAGCCTGCAGCCCATTCATCACCGTCAGGGTCAAAAATGGCCAAAGCATCATGACCCATTTCAACTATCTCCAAAACTCTAGATTCCAAAGACTTAAGAAGCCCTCGCTTTTTTCGTTCACTCGCACTAGAAAATTGCTGAAGCAGCTCTCCAATATTGGAATTTTTCGAATCGTTGCTATCTGAATGCATTGATATAAAACGGTCTCAGATGACCCGTCCTTTGCCCACTATGTCAGGAATGGGAATCCAACCCAATTATCCGATTGAAAAATTCCGAAACTTAAAGGGGCCTTTGTTAGATCTTCGCAGTCCCAAGGAGTACAAACAAGGCCATTGGCCAGGATCAATAAACGTTCCCTTATTCAGCGATAAGGAAAGAGAAGAAATTGGAACCCTTTATAAGCACCAAGGAAGATATAAATCTATTCTCCTTGGACTCAAATTAATAACGCCCAAATTGACTGACTTGCAAAGGTCTCTAATTAATATAAAAAAAGAATATGCAGCAAAGAACCACGAGAATGCGTTTATTCGTCTCTACTGCTGGAGAGGCGGGATGCGCTCATCAAGTGTCGCCTGGCTAGCCAATATCCTCGACTTAAAGCCAGCACTACTCTTTGGAGGCTACAAAAGTTATAGGAAGTGGGCTCTAAAACAATTTGAAAAACGCTGGTCAGTACACCTAATAGGAGGAAAAACTGGTAGTGGCAAAACAGAACTCCTCTTATCCCTAGCCAAGAAAGGGGTCTCAATAATTGATTTAGAAGGTCTGGCCAATCACAGAGGGAGTAGTTTCGGTTCTCTTGGCCTACCTATTCAACCTAGTAATGAGCAATATGAAAACTTAATTGCAGAAGAACTTGAAAAGTTTAATAACAATTCAGTAGATGCAATTTGGTTAGAAGATGAAAGTTCAAATCTTGGTCGCTGCAGGGTCCCTCAAGCATTTTTCAAGCAAATGAAAGAAGCACCTTTAATCGAAACAATTCGTTCTAAGGAAGAAAGGATTTCTCGTCTTGTTGAGGTATATGGCGATCAGGATGGTCAAGATCTTAAAGAGGCGACTCTAAGAATTACTCGAAGATTAGGTCCACAAAGAACAGCCAAAGCCTTAGAAGCTATCTCACAGAAAGAGTGGAGAAACGCATGCAATGCAATTCTTGATTATTACGATCGTTGTTATGAACATCAACTTTCTAAAGTCAAAAACAAAGGACATATAGACCTCTCAGGACTAAGCCCGGATCAAGCAGCACAAATGCTTGTTGATAAAGGCCTTGTCCATTAGGTCCACAATGATCACAAGATCGGCCTAATATCCAACTTTAGTCGAAAGGATCAATGGCCAATTCAACCTCAGGTGCGGCGATTGAATTCTTCCAAGGTATAGATGAAAAAGTTGTACCAGAAATACGTTTGACGAGAAGTCGTGATGGTCGAACTGGACAAGCCTTCTTCACATTTGAGCAACCTGAAGCATTAACAAAAGAAACCATGACGGATATCACCGGCATGCGACTAGTTGATGAAGAAGGTGTTCTTGTTACTAGAGATGTAAATGCACGTTTTGTAAATGGGAATCCAAGCGCGTTGGAAGCCACCTATACATGGAAATCAGAAGCAGATTTTGACCGGTTCATGCGTTTTGCGAACAGATATGCGAATAGCCATGGTCTTGGATATACCGAAGCTTCAGGTAAGAACTAAACAGAGATGGACCAAAAGCGTTGAAATTTTCTAACTGGCTAGCTTTATCTGCTCTTCTTTCAGGGGGAGTTCTTTTATGGAGTATCAGAGAAGTATTAATTCAACTATTCGCAGCAATTGTATTAGCGACAGCAATTTGCACACTTGTACAAAAAATACGTGCTAGGCAAGCTATGCCAAGAAGCCTTGCTCTAGGAATTTGCTTACTAGGAATTTTAACAATATTTAGCTTAGCTTTAGTAATAGTAGTTCCACCTTTTACTGAAGAATTTCAACAGTTAATTGCTCAATTACCCACAGCCGCAAGAGAGCTCTGGGAATTAGCAATTGGAAGCATTGATAGCTTTTCTGACAAAGTTTATGGTGACAACCCTAAAGGGATCTGGGATGAAAGACTTTTCTCTAATGGCTTCAATCCATTACCCGACGGATCAACACTTGCCAACGGTGTAGGAGATGGAATTAAAAAAATATTGGGCTTTGCAAGTAATCTAGGTATAGGAATCTTACAACTTATATTTGTCTTAGCTGTAAGCTTAATGATTTCTATTCAGCCAGCTTCATATAGAGAAGTTGCAATCCTATTAATACCTTCATTCTATAGGAGAAGGGCAAGATCCATTATGAGCCAATGCGGAGATGCACTAGGAGAATGGATGGTTGGAGTATTAATTAGTTCTATTTGTGTAGCATTACTAGCAGGAATAGGTCTATCACTTTTAGGCGTAAAGCTTGTAGTAGCAAATGCACTTCTAGCTGGTTTACTAAATATTATTCCTAATGTTGGTCCAGCTATTAGCACAATATTTCCTTTTTCTGTTGCATTACTAGACGCTCCCTGGAAATCGATTGCAGTTATAGGGATGTATATATTTATTCAAAATTTAGAAAGTTATTTAATAACACCATCAGTAATGCATAGGCAAGTAAAACTACTGCCAGGGTTAACTCTTACAGCCCAATTTGTTTTCACGATAATCTTTGGTCCAATTGGACTTCTTCTTGCTCTCCCTCTAGCTGTGGTCATTCAAGTTCTTATAAGAGAAGTGGTTATACATGATTTATTAGATCCTTGGAAAAAAGAAAAATTAATGAGATGAACTCTAAAACATTACTTGCATCACTAACACTAATTTTATTAATAATTTTAACCTGGCAATTGAGATGGGTTCTACTTGTACTTTTTGGAGCTGTAGTTCTTTCAGTAGCGCTTGATGTTCTGATACAAAATCTGCAAAGTCAAACATCAATCCCTCGCCCTCTTGCGTTAACATTGGTTCTGATTGTTCTACTTCTTACTGGAATAGTCATATTTCTACTTTTAGTCCCTGAATTACTTACTCAAGTCAAAGAGTTAGGCTCACTTGCCCCTAGTTTAGTGGCTAAGTTAAAAGCAATAATAGGTAATCAACCTAGTCTAATTGGCCTAGAACAATCGATTCCTGAGAAATTTAGTTGGGATAAAATTCAACCTCTTGGGTCTAAATTACTGGGATTTGCTGGAGGAGCTGCTAATAGTTTCATTCAACTACTACTTATTATTCTTCTTGCAATCTTACTTGCCTTAGATCCTGGAGCTCATCGAAGAATGGTGCTTGCAGTTACACCTAGACCACTAAGGAGTGAAATCAATGAATTGCTAAATCAATGCAGGATTGCTCTAGGGGGGTGGCTTACTGGTATGACTATTTCTGCAAGCAGTATTTTTTTCCTTACATGGACAGGGCTTTCCTTACTTAAAGTTCCACTAGCTCTTTTGAGCGCTTTAGTATGTGGAGTCCTAACGTTCCTTCCAACGATTGGTCCGACTGCAGCAACAATACTTCCCTTAGCTATTTCATTATTAATATCACCAACACTTATGCTTCAAGTATTGGTGCTCAGGTTAGTTTTACAAAATTTTGAGGCATTCCTTTTAACACCACTATTGTTAAGTCGAACTGTAAATCTACTCCCAACTGTTGCCTTAATGGCACAACTCAGTCTTGGAGCTTTATTAGGTTTACCAGGAGTAATCTTGGCTCTCCCATTAGCAGTAGTTTTACAAGTGGGGATCCAAAATATCTTAGTTAGAAAAATAATGGATCAATGGATATGAAGAATGGCTTTAATGACGAATCTCACTTTGTTTTTCTTGTTGAACCATTTGTGCGAAGCATTGAGGGGCTTGAAATTAATATAATCACAGCTAGAAGATGATGACGTATTGCAAATATCATAGATGTATAAGTAAAAGTCTCTAACAATAAGCGAACTTCATTTTTAAGGTCCCAAATAGAAAGACTAATTAAAAGCAATGGGAACCATTTTTTTCTTATATAATTTATGATCATTAAATTTTATTTATCAGCTGAAACTTCATTATTCAGATCTTCTAAATCTTCAACAGTGTTTAAAGTTACAGTATCAGTTTTTTCCCAAAGGCTAAGCAAGGAAGGAGCTAAAGCGATACTAGACCAACTACCAATAATAACTCCCAAAGCCAAAGAAATAGCAAACCAATAAAGAGTAAAACCCCCGTAACAAATCAAAGCGACAAGAGGCAGAAGTGTAGTTCCACTTGTATAAATAGTTCTATTCAATGTTGAAGAAACCGCTCTATCAATTTGTTTACTCAAAGTTAGGGAAGAATCTTCTCTTATACGTTCTCTAATACGATCAAACACAACGACAGTATCGTTAACTGAATAGCCAGCAATAGTTAATAAAGAAACTGCGAAAAGACTATCTACTTCGATTGAAAGGAAGATACCCAACCATGCAAAGATTCCACAAACAATGATTATGTCATGAGCTAATGCAATTAGAGCCAAAAAAGCATAGCGTCTATCATAACGAAGAGTTATATAAATAGCTATTCCCGTAAAAGCGAACAAAAGAGAAATCAAACTACTTTTTAGTAAATCAGCCCCAAGACTTGGACCAATAGTGTCAACAGATTGTGAGCCATTCTTAAATGGGCCGACAAGAGGGTCTATAGCCTCTATTACGGCTTGACCTTGAGCAGCAGTAAGAAATGGAAGACGTAAAACTATAGATTTGGATCCATCCAAGAATTGAACTCTTGCTCTTGTGAGTTTGGGTGCGGGAGTATTATTTTCTTGTGGTAAAACAAGGTCACCCAATAACTCTGAAATAGGCAATGTCTTAAGTTCTTCACAAGTTTGATTGCAGCTTCTTTCAAGTTGTATTTGTGTACCTCCCGTGAAATCAAGGCCTGGTCTAAGAGGTGCCTTGATGGAAGGATTTATCCAACTTAAAGTTAATCCAATAATGCCTAATAAAACAGCTGCACCAGAAACCAACCAAACCCTACGTCTTTGCAGACAAAGATTGATCTTTAGATTGGTATTTGATGAAATTGACATAGATCAAACCAAAGGTGAAGGTAACTGTTTTTCTGGTATAAAGTTCGTAATCCTTCTAAGAGATTGATATCCCATTAGGAATCGCAACAAAACCTTTGTACAGCTAAGTGCTGTAAACAAACTTAGAAGAACTCCTATCCCAAGTGTTGCAGCAAAACCTTTTACTAGACCGGTTCCAAGGAAGAAAAGAGCAGCACAACTAATTAAAGTGGTCAGATGTCCGTCAAGTATTGAGGAAAAAGCCTCAGAAAAACCTGTTTCAATAGATCTAATCAAAGTATTTCCTCTACGCAATTCATCTTTTATTCTCTCAAATATTAAGACATTTGCATCTACAGCCATGCCAATGCTGAGAATGAAACCAGCAATCCCAGGGAGAGTCAAAGTAACCGGTAAAAGTGTATATACTGAGAGATTAAATAATGCATAAAGACTCAAGGCAATAACAGCAACAAATCCTGCTAAGCGATAGATAACTAACATGAATATTGCGACCAACAAAAGTCCCGACAAAGCTGCAAAAAGACTTCGGCGGATATTATCTGCCCCCAAACTTGGGCCAACTGTTCGAACCTCAAGTGTCTTTACAGGTAAAGGCAATGATCCTCCGCGTAATTGAACTTCCAAGTCTCGAGCTCCTTCAGCAGTAAAATTACCGCTAATAGTTGCAGCACCTCCAGCTATACCAGCAGTTTTAAACTGTTCACCAACTCTTGCCTCGCTTATAGAACGCCCGTCAAGAACTATTCCTAATAATCTATCTGTACCAGCAATTGATTGAGTTAGCTGAGCAAATTTACCAGCTCCCTGTTGATTAAACGACAATGTAACTTCCCAGCTCGAAAGGTTTTGTTCCTGTTGTCTTCCAGCTGACACAAGATCCTTTCCAGTCAAATATGAAGGCTCAAAACGCAACACAATCTCTTCATTAACTTTCTCAAGTAATTGTTTTAATTGATCTTTATCATCAGATGTTTTTTGACTAATCCCTAGAAGTTTGCGTGCAGATTCTAGTTGATTTTGATCCAGCTCAATATTTTTAAGATCTAATCCATCTTGGTCTTTAGATTCCTTGAGTTTAAGAATGGCTTCTATCTGTCTTCTCAATCTTTGCAAGTCAACCACTTCATCTTTTGTACCTGGTTTCTGAGCTCGGAATTCCAACAGGGCCGTCTCCCCTAACACTTTTGCTGCTCGGGAAGGATCCTGTTCTCCGGGGAGTTGTAAAAGAAGCTGGTCAGTACCAATTGTCTGCAATGTTGATTCAGCAACACCTAAACCGTTGACTCTTCGATCCAAAACAGCCTTAACAGCCTCAACATGAATAGACTTGATTTCTTTAATCTCTTCTGTTGGTTGAACCTCAAGAGTTAACTGACTTCCACCTCGAAGATCAAGCCCCAACTGAAATGGATAACTTGAACATACTGACCCTGCAGCAATTGCCAAAGCAAGGATGAGGGCAAACCAACCCTGCTGTCGAGCCATTGATCAAATCCCCTTATTAACTATTTGTTTAGCTGTTTCCACAATTTGATGAGGTTGAATAATAGTTAGGTTTTCGAGAGTCCCGTTATATGGAGTGGGTATGTCCTGACTCGAGAGTCGGACAGGAGGAGCATCGAGGTCATCAAAACATTTTTCTGTAATCAAAGCCATCAATTCTGCTCCGATTCCACCGGTTTTCATGCACTCCTCAACGATAATCACACGATGAGTCTTTCTAATAGATTTTGCAATCGTATCCATATCGAATGGCTTTAGACTAATTAAATCGATCAACTCAGCATCAATTCCATCCTTATCTAATTGCTCTAAAGCTTTAAGACAATGATGACGCATTCGCGAATAAGTGAGAATTGTGACATCTTTTCCTTCTCGAACGAGATCAGCTTGATCTAGAGCACATAAGTAATCTCCAACTGGTAATTCTTCACTTAAGTTATAAAGAAGTACATGCTCAAAGAAAAGAACTGGATTATTATCCCGTATTGCTGCCTTCATAAGACCCTTGGCATTTGTAGGAGTGCTGCAGGCAACGATCTTTATTCCTGGAACAGCGTGAAAATAAGCTTCAAGTCGCTGACTATGTTCTGCGCCCAGTTGCCTACCAACACCTCCTGGACCTCGTACCACAGTAGGAATCGTAAAATTGCCTCCGCTTGTATATCTCAACATGCCCATATTGTTTGAAATCTGATTAAAAGCCAAAAGGAGAAAACCCATATTCATTCCTTCAACAATCGGGCGCAAACCTGTCATTGCTGCACCAACGGCCATTCCTGTAAAACTATTTTCGGCAATAGGGGTATCAAGAACTCTCAATTCTCCATATTTATCGAAGAGATCCTTAGTTACTTTGTAAGAGCCACCATATTGGCCGACATCCTCTCCCATGACACAAACAAACTGATCCCTTGCCATCTCTTCATCGATGGCTTCGCGAAGCGCGTTAAATAGAAGAGTCCCTGTCACAGCCTTGATGCAAACCCGGTCATGCCGGCTTAATAAGCCAAGCTATCTCAGACTGTGCACAATTATCCCCCTGCCGCAAAAGTAGATAAAAGCAATACTGAAAGCAACATTGCTGGACTAAGCAATAAGATCAGCAGCCCAAGATCATGAACAGTCATCTCTTGCACACCTCAATAAAAATCAATATAGCTTTATCAAAACATTAGGCTGGATCTTCAGACTTGCCACCCAAAAGACTTCGAATAAACACAAGAGTTAGGCCCAAACCTATAAACGAAAAAGTGAATGTAGCCAAAAAAGACATGCCTATCACCAATGTTTTGAACCCTGATGCAACGCTTTGCGCAATAGGAGAACTGTAATTAGGTGAATGCAAAGTGAAATATGTCACTATTCCATTGCTCAAATTCAGACAAACCCATGCCAGAAGCAAGCTAGTCAAAGCTCCAGAAAGAAAGCTAAGAGGTCCTTTCTTAACTGATTGATCTTTTTCTAAGACTGAGGAGACTAAAGGCTTGGACTTATCATCTTCAAATAAATTTTTGTTTAATTCACTCATGGTTCCAAGGTCACTCCTTGTGATCGCAAATTACAACACCAACTTTCTAGACCAGCGGATTGCAAAATGATCCGATTGTCTTCTAAAGATTCCCTGGCAGAGGCAAGGTCAGGGAAAAGAGCAAAGCAGCTAGGCCCTGATCCACTCATTGCGAATGAAAGAGCTTTTGGCATTTTCGACAAAATCTTTAATGCCTCGTCCACTGCTGGAGTAACTGAAGCCACAATATTTTGAAGATCATTGCGTAAAGGTGGTGGATTTTGAATACTTAAAGGCCTTAACCAAGTCTCTTCTCTAAGCTCTTTACGTCGTTCTTCAAATTCACTCTCCGTCTCTAGATATTTACTTCCATTTAATTTCTTAGAAAGACCATAAGCCCAAGGCGTAGAAATACTAATCATGGGATCTTTCACTACAAGCACTGCTAAAGAAGAATCATTCCCATCTAAAGGCTCAAGGCATTCACCTCGCCCAAAACATAATTGAATCCCTCCTTCAACACAAAATGGCATATCTGACCCCAATTCAGCAGCAAACCCCACAAGTTCCTTTTTTGAGAATCCTAAACTCCATAGATTATTTAGCCCTACCAAGGTGGCAGCCCCATCGCTAGAACCTCCCGCCAAACCAGCACCTATAGGTATACGTTTTTCTAAGTGGATAGAAGCACCTAAGTTTTTTAACCCTGAACGATTACGCAACAAATTAGCTGCTTTAACTATCAAATTATCTGATGCTGTACTCAGTCCTTCATTATCAGTACTAAGACTCAACGAGCCATCTTTTGTGCTCTTTATCTCTAAATAATCAAAAAGATCTATGGTTTGCATTACCATAGCTAGCTCATGAAATCCATCTGTTCGGAGTCCTAAGACTTCTAAATGGAGATTAATTTTTGCAGGAGCAGTTACTTTCAAAGAATCTATTAAGGCTTCAGATTTATCAACCATAATCATGCAGATTGACCCATCTCATCTAAACCTTTCAAACCTCTTGCAAGAATTAACCAATCTTGAGAAGTCAAATCCTGAGGACGCTTCTTAAGATCAATACCTGCATCATTAGCCAATGTCTCTAGCTCATTAAAAAAAGATAATCCTCTTAAAGTATTTCTCAACATCTTGCGTCTAGCCAAAAAAGCTGTGCCAAGTAAAAGTTCTACTCGGTTAGCCAATCCAACATCTAAACGATCTTTAAGCTTTAGTGGCTCAATAACTACCACCTGTGACTGCACCTTTGGTGGTGGTTGAAAGCATCTTGGGGGAACCAAACACACGCTCCTACAATTGGCCATCAATTGAAGTCTGACACTAAGAGCGCTAAAACTACTTTGACCGGGTTTGGCAAGAATTCTTTCTGCCACCTCTTTTTGTAAAAGAATTACCAACCTTTGATAGATAGTTTCTGCAGGGCAATTCAACCGTCCCACCAAACGCTCTAATAGTGGCCCAGTTATGTTATATGGAATATTCGCCACAACCTTATTAGCAGGAATACCATCCAGAGGGATTAACGGTACCTTCAACACATCTCCTTCTTGAAGACTAAACCGTGGTTGATGGCAAAAACGCTGTTTCAAGCCTTTAACCAAATCTCGATCTAATTCAATGGCATGAACAAAAGCCGCTTTTGAAGCCAAAAGCTTTTCAGTGAGTACTCCTTTTCCAGGACCCACTTCCAAAATTCGATCTTCACTACTTATATCGGCCGCAATAAGAATCCTCTCAAGCACAACATCGTCCTTAAGCCAGTGCTGTCCAAAACGCTTACGCCTGCGATGACTTGAGAAACTCATTTTCTAACTTTGCCTGAGCCTGACTCTCAAAACCACCTTGTATATCTAAATAAAAAAATAATTCTTATTCTCAATTTCAAATACCATTTCTCTTTAATCAAGAATGAAAAACTAGATCATCTAACGAATCAAATCATTCCTCTTTTCACAATTTTAAGTTTAAGGACTACTCCATTTCCATAACAGGCTTCATTTCACTCTTGCTAGATGGTGTCAACAAATGAATCCCGACTCTCCTCCACCTCAATCAAAATCAACTCAGGCTTAACCAATACATCAACTATGAGATTTCAGCACTCATAGCCCAACAAAGAGACCTATGGTTTAACAACTCACTATCTCCCCTAATGCGTGCCCGCCTAATGGCCTTGGCCGCTGCCGTCATTCTCCTCATCACTCCTCTGCAGCCATCCTGGGCCTCTTTAGATTCTCAACAGCAAAGTTCCACTACAGATAATCTAAATCTGCCTTCTGCGTTAGCTGATGATGACAGTTTTGACGACTTACCCTTTGAACAACTTCGCCAGGCCCTAAGGGAAGAAGTTGAACGAGATCCCTCAAGAAATCTTAGGCCTCACTCTCCTAAACGATATAACTTACTGATCCGATGACCTTTAATCCTAAAGATATTGAACGACTCCGTGAATTAGGACGCCAACTACCGAAAAAACTACCTACCCCTAATATCCCTCCACAATCTAAATTTCAAAACAAACAAAAACTCCACGCTATAGAAACTGAAGAGAACCCCCAAGCACTATTTCGAGAGATAATGAATGCCAGTCCAGACGGCTCAGTCCCTCATCATTTAATAAATCGGCTTAAAGAAGCTGAGAAGACACAATTACCTCAAACGAATAACGACTATCTCCAGGAACCCAGTCAAAGCCAATTAACTACCAATCAGCATTCTAAAACAAACCTAAATCAATCTAAGAAAGATCTTCTTCCCAAACCTCGATTCAAACAAGGAAGCAAAGAAGAGCTTCTATACTCTTCTTTTCAACGACTACTGCTTGAAGAAGAGGACAACATTTAAATAAATTTAAGCCACACGTGTTAAATCCATCTCGCTACCGCATCATCTCCATTGGGAAAATACGCAAAAAATGGATTCAAAACGGATTAGACTTATATCTTAAGCGACTACCTGGTCTAACCATCATTGAACTACGTGATGGAAATCTTCAACGAGAAGCAGAAGCAATCCGTTCTGCAAAAAAAAGCGACGAAGCTCTAGTAATACTTACAGAAGAAGGAGAATCCCTTCCATCAGTTCAATTTGCGCATCGACTACAAGAACTTGGATCGCAACGGCTCGCCTTTGTCATCGGCGGAGCAGATGGCCTCTCTTCAGAAATAAAGGCCTCAGCAGACTTAAGCTTCAGCCTCTCTCCTTTAACATTCCCTCACGAAATTGCGCGTCTACTACTCGTAGAACAACTTTACCGAGCTAGCACAATCTTGCATGGCGGGGCCTACCACCGCGAATAAAGAGACTGACCTATAGTAGTACGGATATACCACTACGGGTCAGTCTCTTTTGGAGCCAAGTCAGCGACCTCTCCCTTTGCGAGAAAGCCAATCTCGCTTAATACTGCCACTAGCGAGTGAATGCGTATCTGCAGGATTTCCATCCCCTGCAGACGACTATATCGACACCGGAATCGATCTCAATGAAGAATTAATTAAGCACCCTGCCAGTACCTTTTTCCTTCGTGTCAGTGGACATTCGATGATTGGTTCCGGCGTGAAAGACGGAGATCTCTTACTAGTAGACAGAAGCCTAGACGCTCGCCCCGGAAGCATCGTTGTAGCGATTTTGGATGGCAATTTCACAGTAAAACGACTTGAGCGCCATCGTGGAATTATTTGCCTAGAAGCAGATCACCCCAGTCATCCCCCCATAGACCTGAGCTGCTACGAAAACATACAAATATGGGGTGTAGCTATTTATTCAATTCACAACCTCAAGCATCCTTCTCCTTCAACATGGTCAAAGCTATAGCTCTAATTGACGGCAATAATTTCTACGCCGCCTGCGAAGAAAGTATCGACTCTTCTTTACATGGACTTCCTCTAGTAGTGCTCTCAAATAATGACGGCTGCATAATAGCCCGCAACGCTAAAGCACGAGAGCTAGGTGTCAAAATGGGATCGCCATATTTCAAAGCCAAGCACGATTTAGAAAGGCTAGGAGTAGTAGTCCGAAGTTCTAATTACGCACTCTATGGAGACATGAGTAAACGTCTTATGAGCCTACTAAAAGCACATTGTGAACAACTAGAGATCTACTCAATTGATGAAGCCTTTGCATGTCTAACCCGTCCATCCAATTACGACTTATATCCCTGGGCACGCCAATTAAGAGCAGAAATATATCAAAGCCTAGGTCTACCAATCGCAATTGGTCTAGGCACTAACAAAAGTCAAGCTAAGCTCTCAAACCATCTGGCTAAAACGATACCAACAAATGCAGGTATATTCGACCTAACAACTACCAAAGACCCAGATATATGGCTTGAAAAAATATCCATAGAGGACGTTTGGGGAATAGGCCATAAACTATCCCGCTGGTGTCGAGCAAAAGGGATTACTTCAGCACGACACCTGCGAGATATGTCTAGCTATGACCTACGTGCTCGGCATGGCGTAACAGGTTTACGTCTACAGCATGAACTAAAAGGAGAAACATGCCTACCAATAGCTATAAATGAACGGCCAAAACAGGAAACTTGCGTGAGCAGAAGTTTTAGTCAACCAATTACACAATTAGAAGAATTCTGTCAGGCAATAGCTACATACGTTATACGCGCTAGCGAAAAGCTAAGACGACAAAAACAACTCGCAGGTGCCATAACCATATTTACAAAAACAAGTTCTTTCATGCCATCTTTTTACAGCGAATCAGCCACTGCTCAGCTAAACATTCCTAGCAAGGCGCATATTCAAATCCAACTGCGCTTTTACGAAAGCAGGGGTCCTAATGCAAAAACTACAAGACTCAAATCATTTTCAGCAACATTTAATGATGCCTACCAGCAAAGAAGATCAACTCAAGCAAGAGAAATTGATGAACACTATCGACAATCTCAACTATCGCTATGGTAACAACACTGTGAGCTGGGCAATATATGCTTTCAACGCACAATGGAGAATGAACCAAAAACAACTAAGTCATGCTTCAACGACTCGTATCACAGAGATACCAATTGTAAGAGCCTAAACTTAAAAGGAACAAAGACCTTTCTAATACAATCAAATCAAAAAAATGTTGGAATTTCTGGCTTTTCTAAGCTCTAATGACAAAGAAATACTAGATCTAATCTATAAAGCGCAATTTTCGGTAGAAGAAAATACGCCTCTTTGCCTACTGGGGAAAAGGTTTTTTGGGTTCCTGAAAAAAGAGCAAAGGACCGTTGTGATATGCACTAAAAATGCCATGGATGTTAGTGGATATTCAATCCCTAGGGCCGGGAACGATGATGGCTATGATCCGACAAAAATATACATATCTAGAGCCTTAAGGCATGAAGCAGTGCACGTAGCGCAAAGCTGCAATAATGGGAAGTTATTAAATATATTAAAGCCAGGAAAAGTCAAAATTCACCCATTCAAAAAGGATGCTTTAAAAGGTTCTACAAGCGTCTCAGGCAATAGAGAGAAAGAATACGAAGCCTACCTACTAGAAGACAGACCTAAACTTGTAAAGTATGCACTAGAAAAGTTTTGCACCAATAAAATAAGTTAAAACAATCAAACCTCACAAAGAAGCTGAATCAAATTATCCCTAATACTTAATATTAAAACAATACCATTTCTATTGCAAGGCAATCCGGTCTGAAGGCTAACCAATTCATTACTGACTAATGCAAGACCACATGTTTCAAAAAGCAACACAGGAAATGTTTCGCAATTACCATTCATTCGCTGCAAATCAAATGCTTGTTCAACAGCTCTTTTAGCCTTATCGATACCAATACGTTCGACGAACTGAGGCCATAAATAGTTAACAACTTTGCAGTTTGAAAGATTAAATGAAGAAGAGTAATTCATAAATAGTCAAAAGTAGATTTAGTCAAAGAATTGTGGAATAAAAAATAAAGATAACTAAAAGATCTAGACTTAATTAAACTTGAACGGTACATAAGGATCATTTTATAAGTAATAAATCACACAGAAACTGCATCTTGCCCATCAAAACCTGAACAACGTTGTTGATCTAAATGAATAATATGTTTGCGCTCACTGTAATACAACTCCTGAAAACGTAATGCATCACTATTGAGCTCATTAAACATAGCGTCAATACGAGTTTCCATATCAAAAGATTCATCAGGTTGCTTCTTCTCTTCTTCAATCAAAGAAGAAATACATCTTTCAAGAGTCTGAAGGCGTTGGCCGCCCCAGGCCTCTAGCAAGTGCCTACAACGCTTAATCGATTTCTGTCTCTCAAGTACAGCCGTCGTGCCTCTTAGCTGAAGCATGGGTTTTGCCATTGCAGCAATCTGAACTTCACCAGGTTCAAGCAATGGGGTTAGGCGAGAAAAAAGTTCACTATTTTCAGCCATAAAATGATCAGAAAGAAGCCTAGGAAGCTGAATATTCTCAAGATCATCACCATTATCTTTACCTCTACTAATTTCTTCGAGACGGCCAACACCGAGAGTTGCTTCTTCTAAATCACTAATAGCAGCCCAAATCAAACGATGGTGTTGCAGGGCAAAGTCTTCAAGCTCTCTATTGCGTAACTCTCTTCGAATAGCTGCTCGATAGTCAGAACAATGAAGATACAAGCAAAGAATCTCTGCCTCACTTCGTTCACGCTGACTCGCCTCTCCTGGTTGCTCATGACGATTCGAACGTCCATGCCAACGCTGACCTTTAACTTGCTGACGAAGATCCTCCTCAAGCTGTAAAGCCAAGCGTGCATGTCCACCACTAAGACGTTCTGCAACTTGCTGAAGGTAATGAGAGCGAAGAGCTGATTGAGGCAACTTGCCAAGCAATTGCACCAATCCACTTACTGCTTTCTGAAAATGATCCGCTTTGGTTAAATCAAGATCACCAAAAACTTGTTCAATCTGCCAATCAAGCCAAAGTGGAGATTGATCAACTAAAGATTTGTAATCACCAGCACCCTGTTCTTTTAAAAACTCATCAGGATCCTTCCCAGAGGGAAGATGAAGTACACGCAATTCAAGTTGGCCCTGCATAGCAAGCTGCTCAACTTCTCCAATCGCTCGATTGGCAGCACTAATACCAGCTCGATCAGTATCAAAGTTAAGAACTATTTTTTTGCTGTCTGTAATTCTGCATAATTGGGTAATTTGCTGACTACTAAGGGCTGTTCCTAAAGAGGCAACAGAATTAGTAATTCCTACAGAATGCAAAGAGATAACATCAAAATAACCCTCTACTACAATTGCAACATCAGCTTTTCTAATCGCCGAAGATGCTTTATCAAGTGCAAATAAATGCTTACCTTTTTCGAAAACTTCTGTTTCTGGAGAATTTAAATATTTTGGCTCAGTACCATCAAGGCTTCTCCCTCCAAAACCAATTACTCTTCCTTGACGATCATAGATTGGTACCATTAAACGATTACGAAAACGATCATAAAAACCATCACCTCCCTTGCGTGGAACAACTAATCCAGCGGCCTGCATTAAATCAGAATTAAGGCTATATATCTTTTTTAAATTTTGAGATAAGTCGTCCCAATTATTAGGCGCATAACCTAACTCAAATTGCTCAATACTAGTCTTACTAAAGCCACGTTTCTTTGTTATATATTGATATGCAGAGTAACCTTCTGAAGAAAGTAACCTTTCTTTAAACCATTCTTTAGCAAATGAAAGGACTTGATAGATATTCTCTCTACGAGAAATCTGTTTCTGCAGACGTTCTTGTTGAGGACCATCTAATGTCTCAATAGGAAGTTGATATTTTCTCGCTAAATCAAGTACTACTTCTGCAAAACTTAGCCGCTGAAATTCCATCAGGAACTTAATGGAATTTCCGCCAGCACCACAAGAAAAACAGTAATAAAACTGTTTAGCTGGAGAAACAGTCATAGAAGGTTTACTATCATCATGAAAGGGACATATCCCGACATACTCCTTGCCCTTTTTTTTAAGCACTACGTGCTCACCAACCACATCTACGATGTCTGCACGATCTTTTACAGCTTCAATAGTATGAGGGTGGAGACGAGGTAATGCCATATAATTGTTTGATGATCTTAAAGAAATCGAACTAGTTAAATTTTGCTAGCAGTAATGAAAAAACTAAGCTTTTTAACTTCTTGTTAATACTAGACAGGGTTGCTAAAAATCGACCCATTGTGATTCTTTGGCGCTCAATACTTAAATGGAATTTAAAGGAGAGAAGAGGCTATCAAGCTTTATTAGCGAGTGCTTTAGCTTTCAGCCTGATGACAGTGTGTATCAAAAAACTCGAAGGTCGTCTACCAGTAGCAGAAATTGTTCTTTCAAGGTCAATTATCAGCATTTTGATAACAAGGTTAATGCTAAAGACAAAAGGGATATCACCATGGGGTATCAACAAAGGATTGCTCTTCATAAGAGGTTTACTTGGCACATCAGCTTTATTTTGCATTATTGAAGCGCTTAATTCCTTACCTCTAGCCTCCGCAACAGTTCTTCAATACACATATCCTACATTTACCGCCTTAGCAGCTTGGTTGTTCCTAGGCGAGGGAACTGGATATCAAATCTGGACAGCTGTTCTTTTAGGCTGGATTGGAATAACAATGGTCGCTAACCCTTTATGGATTAGCCGAGAAGTTAGTCAGTTGCCATTAAATGCAGTTTGCATTGCATTAACGGGAGCTTTACTTACTGCTTTAGCGTATGTTTGTGTAAGGAAGCTATCAAAGAGCGAGCACCAACTAGTAATCATTTACTACTTTCCTCTAATATCAATTCCTGTCTCATTGCCATTAATATGGTCTAGCAAGGTCATCCCTCTAGGAGTTGATTGGCTTTGGTTAATAGGCATAGGGCTACTAACACAATTCGGTCAAATTTATTTGACAAAAGGTCTTACAATTCTTCCCGCAGCTAAAGCGACATCATTCAATTACTCACAAGTTCTTTTTGCCTCTATTTTGGGATTTGCTATATTTAGTGAGACTTTAAGCAAGTCGGCAATAATAGGCTCTTTCTTTATCTTTGGAGCGACTTTAGTAAGTATTAGTGCAAAACAAAAGGAAAAGGATGGGAATTCAAATAAGAAATGAAAATTTTCCTTAAATATGAGTTCCCTATAGGTATGAAGATGAGCAAAATGGAAAAATGACCCGTAACTAACTGGAATCATTTGAAACCCCCTTTAAACATCTGATTTTCACTTATCCAAAATGAAGCTTGTTCTAGCAACTCTTTTCGCGACTCTCACCAGTTTTTCGAGCGTAAACGCAGGAGAGTATCAACCTGGATACTCCAAGTCGCAAACTTGTACACGTAATGAGTACAGAGAAGAATATGTTCCTGGCAATCAAGATTCACCTGGGTACGTAAAAAGCTGGAATGAAATTGTTGAAGTGCCTTGCACTGGCAACTCAGCAAATGCCTATAAGGGAGGGCCTCATTCTCAAGTTGACAATAATGACTGCTCTGAAGGAAGTCTCATAGGTGGTCTACTAGGGGCAGGACTTGCTACAAGTAGTTCAAGGGGTAAAGACAGATGGTGGGCAATCCCAGCAGGAGCCGTTGGAGGAGCAATGATCGGTTGTCAGGTTGATGGAGGTTAATTCGATGTGTTTTTGTGATCAGAAGCCTCATCAATAAATACCAGCCAAGAAAAAATCAATATCCTCAATTCAACAAAGATCGAGCTTCACGGAAGATAGTCCTTCATCTTAGATGGCATGTTTTAAATCAAGCTTTCTTTTTCTTTACTTGAGAATTTAATCTTAACTCTTCACGATACTTCTTATCACTCCAATAATGATCCTCGTAAAAGGTTAATACTAAAAGAGTTAAGTTTGCGGTGAGAATGGCACCAGCAATAAGAGTAAATAATAAAAGGTTGTGAGGAGGTCTCCAAAAGGTTGTGGTAAAAACTATATTATAAATCAGAGGGCTCATATACTCGATAGATTTCTAAAGTAAGTTTAGACCTAAAAGTAATCTCTATAGGAATTATTAATGGTTAATAACTATTTAACCTACCTTTGAACATCGTGAGCACAGCCATCACCATCATATTTTTCGCTGTCATAATATCCATTTCGAGTTCCAAAATATGCCGTAATTAACACGAAAGGGATAGAGGCCCATATCAATATATTAGATAGGTGCATGTACAAGTGAATTGTTACTCAGATATCATATATTATTATGAGCAAAAAGGGAATAAAATGTTGATGGTTGTTGATTTATCAGAAGGATTTGTGAGGGATTGAAAAAATTATGTATTCATTGAATGAGAAAATAATGTCTATGCATTAAAGATGCAGAGCAAGAATAGTTATGTAAAAAATAGACAAGTCTTAGAAAGAAGCTAAATTAACAATCAATCTTGATCTTTAGAAGCGAAGAGTCCGATATAGATGTGATGTGAGCTTTTGTTAAAATTGATTATTAATATCATAATGTCTAATATAGGTTTTGCAAATGGTAAATGCTTCTGATGGTTTAGGAACAACGTTGCTGACTGTTGCAATAGCAGCAGGATGGGTTGCATTTGCCGTGTTAATTTTACGTTCTCTAGGAAATGGTATAAAACTTCTCTTGGTTAAGTTAAATAAAAAGAAGTCAGAACCAGTTTCTTCTAAAAAAGAGAAGGACCAAAAAGGTTTTTAAACGAGTTTTAATATAATCGTAGAAAATAGTTAACTAAGCTAACTGCGAGAATTAAAAATGCTTGAACGGTTCTGTGAGAACATTTCATTAAACACTCCAATAGAAATCAATAACAGCCCGACATAAGCACCTGAATAAAGACTAAATGGAGGTAACACGGAATTTGAACAAAGAAGAAGGAACATAGCTAAAACTCTCCTAGGTCGCGCAAAAGATTTGCGAAAGTAACTTTTGTTCTCGTTAAAGGCTCTTCTAACCAATAGAGCTCAGATAAAAAGCAAGAGTCATTAGCTGTAGCTCTTTAAGAGAAGAGCTCGAAGTCATACCAATCGATTCTCACAATAAGTAAATTGACGTCAATCCCCACCACCATTGCAACTCCATACTTTTGAGGGAATTCCAGCATTATTTGATCCATTAATGCGAAAAGTCCTCTCTATGCATTCGTTTTGAGTCTTGGCCCACTGCGCAATAGGAACCATCGACAAACCGATGAGCAAAAGACTAAATGTGCTGATAGCGGCAAAGACTGGATAGGCGTGAGACCTAATAATTTCCCTAGGTTGCATAAAAAATAGATACCTGATTAGTAATTTATCCAGACAAATCAAAAATAGATCAATCCATGAAGAATCGGCTCAAAAGTTTGGACTTGATCGAGAAGGGCCGTAACTATCTGAATCAGAGACCGAAGTGCTTACTGATAGCCCCATAAAAAAAAAGGCACCTATCGACACTGCTTCCTATGAAAAGCTCCAATTGGTAACTAAAGCCAGGCTTTCAAAATACTAATAGAACAAATTAAATTCTTGTAAAAAAAAAGCCCGTGCAAATTGCACAGGGCTGGGTGATGGGGAATACGATTTCTAGGAGAAAAAGCTAATAAAAACAACCCCTCTACAAATAGTGCTTTCTAGCGTGATATGCGTAGCTAGCCATACATATAGCGTCTAGAGATTTTTTAATTTTTCCTCGAGATTAAACAACAAGGCCACATTCGCAGATTTTGAAGAAAAAAGCCTATAAATGATGTCAAGGATAGAAATAATCTGAAAGCTTGGTTAATTCTGATAAACAGATAAGAACTACGTAGGACCTAAGACGCTTTAAAAGAATTCCTATAGCTCTGGCTTCAAGCCCTTAGTACTTTTATTCGTGTCCACCATTACAAATCATCACCTTAACGGGAAGATCATCATTCTTAGTACCATCAATACTCTCTGACCTCTCGATACATTCATTTTGGGTGTTCGCCCACTGGGATATTGGGCCAAGCTTTCCAACCCCTATCACTAAGGCCAAGGTACTAATTCCAGCAAAAATTTGATAAGCAAAACTACCTACAGAAAAGCTCTTACGTGGTGATTCAGACTCAAGATCTGATTTATCAGAAATTACTATTTTTTTTATCCGCTTCAATTCTTTATCTGAATTATCAGGCATCGGTTTGTCTTGATCTCTCTCAAGAGGATTAGTTCTCTTAAAGGCGTTTTGAGGCTGTGGCAAAGGTCTGTCTACCCTTGACTGCTTCCATTCCCTAAGGATCGCCAATAACTTCTCACTGAGAACAATTACAAGCGCAATAGCCAGTACACACAATTCACGCAAAGAGATAAGAGCATCTCGAAGCCATCTGACGAGATGCTTAAGTTCTCTAGAAAAGTCGGGAAAGTTTTCTTCAGGCATATCTAACTTTTAGGTCGATTAGACCTTGATGGTGAAATCTCTTAAAAAGTTATTAAAAAGCAACAGTAAAGCTGCTAATAATCACAGCATAGAAAGATCGACATCTGAAAAACTAATAAATTAAGCTAATAAGAACAAAGAACGCCTAAGAAAGCAAGGGCTAACAAATAATTAAAATCTATAAATTTATAAATATGCCTACATGCAACCGCCTCTAGAAGGTGTGCCAAGAAGCCTATTGATCAAAGGCTTCTTGGCATAGCAATCCCATGAGTCATTAGGGGGTAGAAGATGGGTAGACTAAGAAAATGGTACAAAGAGTGGTTTCCGTCCTTGGCGAATACTTGCTGTAACGAGGATCTAAATAATCAGGATTCAAAGCCACTGAACCAGAATCAGGCTGTAGAAGCTAGGTATGGCGCTGCTGCCAAAGCCAAGGAAGCATGCTTATGCACACCAGTAGGTTTTAATCCAAGATTTTTAGAAGTTATTCCAAATGACGTTATAGAAAGAGATTATGGATGCGGTGACCCCACAAGATGGGTTAAGCGAGGAGACCACGTACTTGATCTTGGTAGCGGAGGAGGAAAAAATGCATTTATTTGCTCTCAAATAGTAGGCAGATCTGGTTCTGTTATTGGAATTGATAGGAGTGAAGAGATGCTTTCCCTAGCAAAGAATGCCGCACAAATAGTTGCCAAAAAGATAGGTTATAGCAACGTTAACTTCATCAAAGGTTCTATCGAGTCTCTCGATGAGAAAGACACGAACAACGTACAAATTGTTAGAAGCTCAAGCGTGAATATAGTTCTCAGCAATTGCGTTCTAAACCTGGTAAACCCCTCCGCCCGCATTCGTTTGCTTAAAAACATTCGCCGTGTTTTAAGTCCTATGGGGAGAGTGGCAATAAGCGACATCGTAAGTAACAAAGAAGTTCCACTTAGGCTTCAAAAAGATTCAGATCTTTGGAGCGGATGCATTAGTGGGGCCTGGCAAGAAGAGAGATTCCTAGAGGATTTTCAAGAATTAGGCTTTAAGGAAGTTATATTTGCAGATCGATCTGATAAGCCCTGGAAGGTTCTAGAAGGTATTGAGTTTCGAGCAGTTACCCTAACAGCGCACCTCTAGAAACAATGATACCTTTAAATGTAGTAATTTCACCTAAAAAAGTGCTGTAATAACAAAGAGGCCTGCTTTTAGTTACATCTTTAAGTTTTTTCTAGTGCGTGAAGCTACGTCCATTAACTTTTAAATAGTAAGTTTAAAAATAAAGGGTTTAAGATAGAAGATAATAGGAGTACAACTTCTAAAGATGTTTTCATCACCTCTTTTTGCAATTTATGGCCAACCAGGAGTTCCTATGGACTTTTGGCTTCTTACTTTTTTCCATACAATAATTGCAATCCCAGTTCATATCATTGTCCTAAGGGCACGTGCGAAAGATGGATATACAAGCTTTTTCACAAAAGAAGGCTATACAGTTAAAGACGTTTAATCTATATAGAAACTTACGTAAATATTAGAAAAGAAAGGTGATCTCATAGATATTAGCCTTTCTTTTCTAAGAGATAGCTATATCTTGATGCAATTTCTTTGGAATTAGATATAAAGCAAGGTTTTACTTATCAACTGAATCCAATGTGAAAGTAAAATCCTATATCAAAATGTCCAAGAATGAATCGATAGTCTCCATATGTTTAATGACTTAGAATGAAATATTAACAAATTAAAACTGAAATATACCAAAAAGATATAACTAGATGTAGCTCAAAAAGTCAGCAAAGCCGACTTTTTCTAAGATCCTGGTACTTAAGAAAACTATCATTAAAACTATTACCTGAACGAACAAGATATCTATCAAATGCTTGAGCGAAGACTCTTGAGCTCTGGTTTTGTAGATACATTTGTACCAAATGATTCAATTCTATAATTAATGGTTGGTCATGAATCTGTTGAAGTGGTTTAGTTTTTAAAGATGGAGAACCCACAAAAGCCCTTGATCACCCCAGGTAGATGGGTGATCCGCACAATGGCTATCCTCGCAAGTACTCTGTCTGTAATTGATTTACTTAAAGGCCAATACGACTTAAGTTTTACTCTTGGTGTTGCTTGGCTTTTAATAATAGTTGCGGAAAAGAGAATATTTAAATCTTATTCAGATGCAGAGTAAGGCCTTAGATAAAGTGTAAGTTTAGAAAATGCTAGAGGGAAACCTGATATGGGTCAATGGCTTATAGACGCTCTCTTGGCTGTAATGTTTGTTAGTTGGTTTGGGATTCTAGTTTGGTCACTAACCGAGTCAGATTAGCCAACTAATTGGTTGGCAATTGTTAAAGTTATATGCTAATTACACTCAAAACAAATCTTACGTGAGAATCTAATGGTAATAAATTCTAAACCTAATTAACATTATAGAATATGGATTCTTATTTCTCTCAGGCGTTAAAGCTAAATGGAATGTCATCAACCACCGCATTAGTGATTTGGGTAATGGTTATTTTCCTTTTAGTTCTTATCGTTGGAATTGGTTTTGGCTTTAAACGTTTAAACGGGAATCAGGAAAAGCTATCTAAGATATCAGAAAAATCCAATTCAAAAGGATTCTAAGACTTAAAGCAAGTTTATTAATTCTTGTTGTCTATAAAACACATCGTTAATTACATATAAACATTAATCCTAAAATAGTAAAAGACCTAAGACAATCTTTAGAGGATTAAAAGTATTTAATTATTTCTAATAAGTCTCTAAGTTTTACTAAGTAGAAGCTGTCAAGCGAATAATGCAATATAAACAGATTTGCCTATTCTTCTTTCACTGATCTTAAGAAAATCTAGTGCCTTATTATCCTGATTTATACTTTGGACGAACTTGTAAATAAGATGATAGATAGCATCTTGCGCATGACCTGGTACAACCCCATATTCATGCTGGTAGTTCTAGGAGCAGTTTGGTTTATCCCTGGAATAGTCTTGCGGCGTATAGCGGAAAAGAGATATTCAGTTTCTAAAGCTGAGGAACAGGCCAAGAAAATAGCAAGACTTTACCCCAAAGAAGATACTCATGATTCGAAATAAAGTTCTTAGGAAGTATTATCTTTAGGATAAGCAACTATCTCGTAGATCCTTCAGTCTTCAACCTTTATCCACATATGAACTAATCAGCAGGATATCGGCAATGCACTTCTACTCTGAATCAGGAGATTTACATTAGAATTTAAAATGTTTCGATAACTTTCATTCTTATAATGGTTAGGCTTAACAGAGTATTTAACAAGGCATAATATAAGTATGGAAAATGACTGGTTACATGAGGCTCAAAAATATATCTTTAGAATTTTTGGTTCACTCACATCATTCGCTATTATTTCGGCAATAATTCTTGCAATAATTATTTTCAGAAGATAATAGAATATAATAAACCTGAGAAGATAACTTAAATAACGTATTTATTAACAGGTGTCTAACTAATCACTCGCATAAGATTCATAATTAATCTAAACATCTATTCTAATTAGATTTAATTGATTTATGGTCTTGATCTAAAAGGACTTTAAGATCTCCAAAAGATCCGTAAGCATCAGGATCACAAGTAAGAAAAATTATCTGAAGTCCTCTTTCCACTGCATTAAGTAGCATTTGTTTTATAAGAAATATTCTTTGCGGATCTGAGTTGGTAAAAGCATCATCAAATACAAGCGGTAAACATCCATTATTCTCTATTTTAAGTACATCAGCCATTGACAATCGCAAAGCGGCAGAAAGCTGCTCTTTCATTCCTCCACTGAGTTCATCGAATTCATAGAACTCTTTGCCTCTTCTCATTTGTAGGTTGTTAAAACCACTGCTCTGATCAAAACTTAATTTTGTGACAGGTCGGTCAGAAACCAAAGGACTAAGGTAACTTTCTATTGCCTCTGCCAGAGGTTTTGTATAACGCCTTGATAGATCTGTCTGAGCTTGAAGAAAAAGCTTTTGTAAAAGCTTTTGTGCTTCTGTAATTCTCAAAATATTTTGATATTCATCTCGAACTATCTCTAATTTAACTTCTGCATTCTCAACCTCAGAATATGGATTATTAGAACTTATTTCATCACAAGTTCTCTTTGCAGCTCCCATCTGAGCTATTAAATGCTCTTTATTTTCTTCAAGAACTTTAATCTTAGTTTGAAGATTCCTTAAGTCATCATTAGCTTTTAGACTTGACAGTGATTTTAATTGACTTTTTAATTTAATTAAATTCTCTTGACCATTCATAAGAACTTTCTTATGCACACTCAGCTGAGATTTTAACGAGTCATCATTGCCATATTGTTTTTTAAGATTGCCAACTTTTTCTTGGCGATCGCTGAGAACATTCTCAATGACTTTAAGATCGCTATTATGATTTGCTTGACTATCAATTAAGTTTTGATAACTGGCCTGAGCTGCTTCAAGTTCATATTCTGCATTATTATATGCTAAAGAAGTATGGCTATATGTTGATTGAACTTTTTGCTGAAGAGAAATAAGGTCAATAAGACTATTAGGTATAGATTGATCCATTTCAAATTCTCTTCGACAAACTTCTAAAGATGAGAGTTTATTATTAAGCTCAAGTGTCTTCAGATTTAACTCATTTAAATCGTTCTTCAATGTTTGTATATTAGTCGGAGAAGATGCTTCCAAAATAGAGAGTTGTTTTTCTATACCTATCCGTTTCTCAAAATGCATTGAGGCAACTTCTATAGAAGTTAATCCAAAACCAGAAAGCCTTTGAGAAAATTCTTTTTCAATTGCTGAGTATTGATTTTTTAAATCACTAAGAGCATCTCCACCTCCTGGACAAACCTCTAATAAAACATCGTCCCCAATTTTGAGCTGAAAATCCTCATCGATTCTTTTTTTCTGACCTTCACATAATTCTTTACCATTGATAGATATCGTTTGATTAGATCTTAATACTTTTAGGCTTATTGCCATAGTTCTCTGTTGAATAAGAATATCCCGCATACGTTGCTGAATATCTCGCATATCCTCTATATCAGAACGTTCTATTTTTGAAAGAGAAGCTATTTCTTTTTTTAAATCATTTATCTTTTCTGATGAAATTTGATTTTTTTGCAAATCAATATTTAATCTTGAAATAGTTTCTTTTGATCTTGATCGATCTACTAATAGTTGAAACAAATAACGTTGCTGTTCTATTTTTTGCAACTTTTTCTTAAGGCTTAAAAGTACGTCTCTCTTTAATTTAATGTCATTAAACAGAATCAATCGATTTGATTCAAATTCAACATGTTTTTTTTGTAAATCAACTCGTTTTTCCTCCCTAGATTTAATTTCCTCACAAAGCTCATTAAGTTCAAATGAAATCTTTTGAATTGCTTGGGATCTTAGTTTAATTGGTTCTAATTCAGTCTCAAGAAGAGTTATTTTCGTCTGAAGACGTAAAATCTCATCGGTTCCTTCTGACAAGACTCGTTTTTGATCAAGATATTTAGGCAGTTCAATGTTTTGTAATTGTTCAATTCTTTTACTTATTTCAACTAATTCCTCATTGGCCTTCTCATATTCTAATTGTTTTGAAAAAGCTGACTTTAAATCCCTCTCAGCAGCATCTAGCTCCTCCTTGTGCTTCCACAAAGAGGAATTTTTTTTTATGCCACGACTCGTAAAATTTTCATCTAAGGCATTATCAATTAATTGGCTAACTCGTTGATCATGAGTTGACTGCTGAATTGCTGCTCCACCTCCTTTTTCTAACTGATTAAGCAAAGAATCACAATCATAATTAGCTTTACTTGTTTTAAAGAGATCTTTTCCTGCAAATCCTTGCATCACCCAAAGATGAGCCCAACGAGTTGGCAAAAGATTATTTGCCTGACGACTACCAAGTATTTCTTTTACTCCTAACAAACCAGCTAAAAAGTCCTCTGCAATTGGACCTGAAAGTTGACTTCCACTAGTTTGACTATTAAGAGTGATTTGACCAGAACTACCACTAAAACATTTCCGTAAGCTATATACCTCACCTCTTGCTTCAAAAGTTAACTGAACTATTGGATGACCTAAATAAGACTTTGATCTGAGACTTTCGACTGGTCCACCAGTTGCTGAAGCCTTTAGAAATAAAGCTCGATGAAGAGCCTCTATCAAAGTACTTTTACCAGATTCATTAGCTCCGCCAATCAAAGTGATGCCAGATGAAAACTCCACAAACAAATCACTATGAACTCGTACGTTTTGAAGATGACAACTAATAAGACGCATAACCCTTAACTGCTCATTGCAAAGCGATACAACTCACAAAGTGCTGTGCGAGTTATGGATGCTTCCTCAGAATCTTGTTTTTTTTCTTTCTGTAGGCGTTGTTGAAGCTGAGTAGCTACTTGAGCAATTAATGGGTCTTGTAAATGTGTTGTTAACTTTTCAAGTTCTTCCGCTTCTGGTTCTTTATGACATTCACCTTTAACTCTGAGTCTCAATAATGTATTTTCTAGATCAGACTTTAATTGCTCATATCGACAATGTCCCGCAAGACTTAGTGCTCCACTAATCTCTATCCTCATCAAATCTCGAGAAACTCGCCCATCAGTTAATGCTTGTATCTGACGTTCAAGAGTTTCAAGATCCTTATCATCGGTAAACTTAAAAGTTAGATTGTGCCACTTTATACGTCCAGTAAGTAGAGGCCGAACTTTTGGGAGAGAGCCTCGATCAACCTCTACATGTAAAACTTGTCCACGGTGATTGTCACATCCTTGATCAAAACGATCCGGCTCTGGTGTGCCTGAATACCAAGCTCGTGAGTTGACTTGCTTCAGATTATGCCAATCGCCCAAAGCGATGTAGTCGATTTCATTCGCAGGGAGGTTCTCTAAATTAATTATGTTATTTGAACCATTCTGAGCCTCTTCATCAAATAGATAATCCCGTCCGACAAAGTCATGTACACCCCCATGAGCAAGCACTATCCGAGGTTTAGTAACAGACAACTTCTTCCATTCAAAATTTTGCACCCAAAGTGTGGGATCAGCATTGTCCTTATTGCGTAGTAAAGGACATGGAAGAATGACCGCTTGATCAATTTCAAATGGTTGTCTCTTTAGTAAAAGTTTAAGGTTGGGAGCTAACTGATTGTGATGACGCTGAAAATCATCTCGATACCAAACTGTTCCCAGAGCTCCGTAGTCGTGATTCCCAGGGATGACAAATACAGGTACCTCCATCTCTCCAATCGCCTCAAGGACTTCTAATACGGTGGTAGTTGAAGGGGTCGGCGAATCGAACAAGTCTCCTGCTACTAAAACAAAATGCGAAGCCTGAGCCTTTGCTGCATCTCTAATACGTCTTATGGCATGCACACGTTCTTCTTGAAGCCTAAATCGCTTTAGTTCATCTTTTATATTTAGATAGGGCTTCCCTATTTGCCAATCGGCTGAATGGATAAATCGCGTCATTTCGTCTGATTTGGAGCGAACTGAAATCTCAAGAGGAATTAGTTATCGTTATCACCCTTGAAAACTAAGGAACGAATTCTATTTTTTCAAGTCTCCCTTGCTCACTTGATGTATAGAAGGTTTGAAGGATATCTCCCAGTAAAACAGAAAGGGTTAGGTTGGCATGACAACAAAATGCTACGAATAGAATAGATGATTCAGGTTTAATGTCTCAACTCACCATCAAAGTTAATGCCAAGGCTGATGGGATGATCTCTCGATTTCAAAAAGACTTCTTCAATCGTCGAGGCAACTAAAGTAGTTAATACTCATTTATTGTCTAACAAGTCAAACCAATATCAAGGCATGAATTTTCTTCTCAGCTTCTTCAAGCAATCTATTCCGCTTTTGCTTTCCTCCATTATCTTTCTTTCATTTAATCTTTTTCCTTCTGTTGCATTAGCAAAAGATACTAATGGCTCTACTTCAATTTCCGATTTAAGCGAAACTTTCTCAGAAAAGTTTTGTTCTGCAGTCTCAAGAGGTCTTGAACCAGAACAAGCCGGTGAGACTGCTGCAAAAGAAATAGTTAGAGGCCTCATATTTTCACCTATTCTTAAAGAAGTATTGGCTATTCCCCCAGAAGAACTTGCTAAATCCCTCTCTGGGAATATATTCAATGATTGTGGAGATAACTTAGGGATTTCTGAACAGGGCTTATATGATTATTTAATTGTTTTTGCCAATAGAGATCGAGAAGCATCCCAACCTAAGCCATTTAAACCTTTTGGAGTTGGCTAACTAATATTATACTCTATTGGACATATTGAGAATAAATGGCAATCTATAAAGCTTTAATTTTGAATAATTCAATATAATTTTATGCGTAAAAATCAAGCTTAGGATCTTCATCGAGATCTTCAGGAAGCTCAACTCTAATATCTTGGCCCATCTTAAGTTCATAAGCTCCCGAAATTTTTATCATCAACTGTCCAAGGGCCTGTCCCCAAGCCTCCTCAGTACTTTTCCACATCTTTTCACTGAACTCTCGATTAAATGATTCATCGTTTTCTCTTCTTGCATCAATTTTGCCAACCTTTCTCAAGCCATCTTCACTTAGAAGCGACTTAACCTTGTAATAACCCATGGTCATCATCTGAAGGCCAAAAGCCTGTCGCTCATCTTCATATTTCCGAAGTGCATCCTCACGACACTTCTTGGCAAATTCTGGGGTCGGTTCCATAGAGCTAAAAATACTCACTCCATAAAATTACATGATTACAAAAATGACAGAGGTCTTAGAAGAGCATTTAGATCGTCATCCAACAAGAAAAATATTCGACTACTATTGATTAAGGTTTACAGAGAGGTTCCTGTTACGACAGGCTTTGACAATCGCTAAGATTTCTTCTTCTTGTTCGTAAAGCAGTTTCTCTCGAAATAGACTTAGGTTTTCAAGCATGGAATGCTTATAACCTGCCTCTAACGAAAACAGCAAAAAGGTCTAGGCTTAAATTAATGATTCCTGCGTCTAATGACCAATCCAGAGCCTTCAAAGGTCCCCCCAGAGAAAACAAAGTTTAGTTGGAGAATGATATTTGCTTATTTATATATGGGCTCTGTAGTCCTTGCGATAGTGCTTTGGTGTATCAGTAAGTTCCAACCTGGCTAACTCATTGATCCCGGTAATAAGTCTAAATAAACAAATAATTTATCGTAAAGCTTATAAACCATCAGGAATAATTCTGCCAAGATTCAAAAACTGAATATGCTTAACAAGCTTTGGCAAGTAGAACTACTTATGAAAACCAATGGAACTATTGCAATAGCTGCTGCTGCAATTGGAGTTTTAGTTGGCAATCAGCTACCAAAGAGCGTCGTTTCTGCTCCGGTTTCTATAACCACCTTCAAAATCAAAATCCCATTTGATCAATGGGCTTCTGGATTTGACAGCAAAGAAGCTGACAAAATGCACAGGGAAAATGACATTAAGCCATTATTTAGAGGTGTAAGCATTAACGATCCAAAAAAGGTTGTTGTAATTCATCAATCAAAGCCTGGAGCCGTTGAAAAGCTTCTCTCTGACAACAAAAAGATGATCGAATCGACTGGTCACATTATGCAAACGACCAAGACTAGTAATTGGACATTTGAATAGCATGAGTGTAATTTTTCTATTATTAAAGCCCTTACTCTTCCTAATGGTAAAAAGGCTGTTCAAGAAACAAATGAAAGCATTCCTTATTCAAATGTTGGAGGAATATGTGAAAAGTACTGATAACGATATTGATGATGCGATCGTATTAAAAGTCAAAAGTGCAATGCGCTTAGGAGTTGTTTAGCTACTTGCCCATTGCTCTTCTTAGTTTTGTGGCCTCATCCATACCTTCCATAATCGTAAAGGTTGCATTCTTTGTAGCAATTTTACGAATCTTGCTTAGCTCTTGATACTCGCATGATTCATACGCCTCAATCGCGATTTCAATAGAAGGGAACTCACAAATTACTGCCAGATTTGCTCCTTCAGTTCCTTCCTTACCTATAGGCTGATTATCTTTCGCAAAAATTGTTCCGCCTACAGATTCGAGCCAAGGTGTGACCATCTGCACATACTGGGAGAATAAATCTGAGTTAATGATGGTTGAAGTTGAAATCCAATAGCCTTTAGCGCCTCTCTTACCCATGTTCAGTGATGAAAACATAGGAAGCCTCGCATAAATCAAATAAAATTAAACCCTATAAAATTTAATTTGTAAGGTTATACTGACATGAATAATCTTGTAGGATCATTTCAAATAAACAAACAAAGACTATACAAGTCATAAGCAGGAGAGATTCCTCAAGAATTAAATTTAAGCGATTTAAGCAAAACATTCTCTAGTCAAAAAAAACAAAAAAAGCGTTAGGCACTAAGCATTTTTTCTCTTTATAAGAATAAATAGCGAGATAGATTATTCAAAAGATATCAACTCCATTGAACCCTTTATCTGATGTCTGTTAGCTAAAAGTTCAGGCATCCTTCATTCTTTAGAACTGTCCAATTACTTCTTATAAGGGACTGTTACCTTCATGCCATCGACTCCAGCAGAAACAACAAAAACTAGTACTGCTTCATTCCCAACATTTTCACAGTAATGAACAGTATCTTGCGGCGCGGCAAAGCTTTCTCCAGGACCTACCTTCAATGCTTGGCC
>QCRX01000003.1 GCA_003209275.1 Prochlorococcus sp. AG-463-P14 | reverse complement strand
TACTCCGACCAGCTCTGGTCGACCAGCTCTTCTTGTATGGGCAGATACATGGAGAGTGGCAACCCCAGCAGGTCCTGGAGATACTCCAGCGATCCATCCTTTTACCCTTGATCCAAACGAGCTTCGCTCATGGCTAAGCCAAAAAAACTTATTGCCAGATGGAATTATTGATGCGACGGCATGCCTAACTCTCCCTAGTCGCAAAATCAATCCACGTAATACAGCCAAGTCTTCTAATGATCAAAATCTAAAAGAACAACAAGAACCTACTTGGACTGGGCTGCCACTACAAGCTGGGGAACCCATTCCTCAAAAGTGTGAATGGTGGCCTTGGCAAGTTCAAGGACTAGCAATCGAGCCTGGAGCTGCCACAGCATGGCTTGCAAAATTACCTCTATCTGGAAAAAATCCTGATTTAGGAGAAGAACTTCGCTGGTGGAGCCATCTCCAACGCTGGGCTCTAAGTCTTATTGCTCGTGGGCGATGGCTGCCACAAGTCGAACTAAGCAAAGGTGAATGCTATCCGCATAGGGCTAGATGGGTTCCACTACTAAATCGCGAAGATGACCGACGCAGACTAGAAGAACTTGCGGCAAGACTTCCGCTGGTAGCAACCTGTGCTCTCCCATGGAGAGAGCCCGCTGGGAGAAGGAATAATCGCATTACTCGCTTAAGACCTGAAGCAATGCGAGCCGCAAATCCAGTTGCGTCATGCAGACCTCGAAGCGGTCGGCTTCGAGTCGCCACCCTCCTCGAAGAACTTGTAGATGCTCAACTTCGCAAAGGGTTTCAGCCCAATACAGAAGGGTTAGACCATCTTCTTACTACTTGGCAAGAAGCTCTCGGTTCAGAGACTGGAATCATAAAATTACCCGATGAAGAGGCTGAACGCCTCGCAGCTGCTAGTAATCACTGGAGAGAGGGTGTTGCAGGAACCGTTGCACCTGGTAGAGCGTGTTTAGAACTATTTACCCCTATAGAAGGAAGCGAGTTATGGGAATTGCGATTTGCCTTACAAGCAGAAGCAGACCCAACTTTGAAAGTTCCTGCGGCCTCAGCATGGGCAGCAGGCTCTCAAGTACTCCAACTTGGCGAAATCCGAGTAGAACACCCTGGCGAAGTACTTTTAGAAGGTTTAGGTAGAGCACTTACCGTATTCCCTCCTATTGAACGCGGACTAGAAAGTCCAACACCAGAGTCTATGCAGCTAACGCCTGCTGAAGCCTTTGTATTAGTCCGCACTGCCTCAATACAACTACGTGATGTTGGCGTTGGAGTTGAATTGCCTCCAAGTCTTTCAGGTGGATTAGCCAGTCGCCTAGGCCTAGCTATCAAAGCAGAACTATCTGAGACCTCTAGAGGGTTCACGCTCGGGGAAAGTCTTGAATGGAGCTGGGAGCTAATGATTGGTGGAGTGACACTAACCTTACGAGAGTTAGAAAGACTCGCCGACAAAAGAAGTCCCTTAGTTCTTCACAAAGGCGCGTGGATCGAATTACGTCCAAATGACTTAAAAAATGCAGAGCACTTCTGCAGTAATAATTCAGATATAAGTCTTGATGACGCACTCAGGCTAACTGCTACCGAAGGTGACACACTCATGCGTCTACCAGTGCACCGTTTTGAAGCTGGTCCCAGACTTCAAGGCGTCCTAGAGCAATATCACCAACAAAAAGCCCCCGATCCCTTATCTGCACCAGAAGGATTTAGTGGTCAGTTGAGACCTTATCAAGAAAGAGGACTTGGCTGGCTTTCCTTCCTTCACCGCTTTGATCAGGGGGCCTGCCTCGCTGACGATATGGGCTTAGGAAAAACTATACAGCTACTTGCTTTTCTACAACACCTCAAAACCGAACAAGAGCTTAAACGACCTGTTTTGCTTATTGCACCAACATCAGTCTTAACTAATTGGAAAAGAGAAGCTCTTGCGTTCACTCCAGAATTACAAGTTCGCGAACACTATGGTCCAAAACGTCCTTCAACAAATTCAGAACTCAACAAAGTACTCAACAACATAGATCTTGTCTTAACTAGTTATGGACTTATGCAAAGAGATATTGATCTACTAGCAACAGTCGATTGGCAAGGGGTAGTTATAGATGAAGCACAAGCAATTAAAAATCCTGCCGCGAAACAAAGTCAAGCAACTAGGGAGATTGCAAGACCAAGTAAAGCCAACAGATTTAGAATTGCTCTTACTGGTACACCAGTTGAGAACCGCGTCAGTGAATTATGGGCACTGATGGATTTTCTCAATCCAAGAGTCCTTGGTGAAGAAGATTTCTTTCGTCAACGTTATCGACTACCTATTGAGAGATATGGAGATATGTCTTCCTTAAGAGATCTAAAATCACGAGTCAGTCCTTTTATTCTGAGACGACTCAAAACCGATAAAGCAATCATTTCTGATCTACCTGAAAAAGTAGAGTTGAGTGAATGGGTTGGATTAAGCAAAGAACAACAAGGGCTCTACAGCAAAACTGTTGAAGAAACCCTCGATGCAATTGCAACAGCACCAAGAGGACAACGTCATGGAAAAGTACTTGGTCTTCTAACCCGCTTAAAGCAAATATGCAATCACCCTGCATTAGCATTAAAAGAGGGCTCAGTCGACGAGAGATTTATAACTCGATCGGGCAAGCTTCAACGTTTAGAAGAAATTCTTGAAGAAGTCATAGACGCTGGTGATCGCGCCTTACTATTTACTCAATTTGCTGAATGGGGACATCTTCTCCAAGCCTATTTGCAAACAAGGTGGCGCTGCGAAGTGCCCTTCCTTCATGGCAGTACACGTAAAACTGAAAGGCAAGCAATGATTGATCGTTTCCAGGAAGATCCGCGTGGTCCTCAATTATTCCTCTTGTCACTAAAAGCCGGGGGCGTAGGCTTAAATCTCACACGCGCAAGCCACGTGTTTCATATAGATCGTTGGTGGAATCCAGCTGTTGAGAACCAAGCTACAGACCGCGCATACCGAATTGGCCAAGCAAACAGAGTCATGGTTCACAAATTCATCACCAGTGGTTCTGTAGAAGAAAAAATCGATCAAATGATTCGTGAAAAATCCCGACTGGCTGAAGACATCATTGGATCAGGAGAAGACTGGCTGGGAGGTCTCGGAGTAAGTCAATTAAGAGAACTAGTGGCTTTAGAAGAAACCTAATCAAATCAAACCTCATGACTAATTCCAATCCCAATAATGCAACCATCACTACTGCCTTAAGCGATCAAGGGCTAGGACAACAACCTTGGTGGGTAGAACAATGGATGGAGTTAATTAATTCGTATAGGTTCAAAAAAAGACTTGAGCGAGCTTGGACTTATGCGAGAGAAGGAAACGTCACATCAATACGCTTTGAAGGTCGCAGAGTCCATGCAAGAGTTCAGGGAACTGGAGAAGACCCCTACAAAGTAAAGCTATGGCTAGATGTCTTGAATGATGAAGATTGGGAATATGTTCTTGAAGCTCTAACGCAAAAAGCACGTTGGTCAGCTCAACTTTTAGCAGGAATCATGCCAGCTGATATTGAACGCGCCTTCGCAGCAAGTGGCCGTCGATTATTTCCTTTCAAACTACAAGAAGTACGCAGTGAATGCAGCTGCCCTGACAAAGCAAATCCATGCAAACACATTAGTGCAATTTATTTTCTAATGGGAGATCGTTTTAGTGAAGACCCCTTTGTCCTTTTCCAGCTAAGAGGTCGAACAAGAGTCAAATTACTTGCAGATTTAGCTGAACAACGAAGAAAAGTACTTGCCAATATCGCAAAAGCAACAGAAAACGCAAATGAAATCGAAAGCAAAGAGGCAATAGAAAATGAATTACTTTGTCAACCGCATCCTGCTGTCGTAGATCCAAGTCTTTGGTGGAAATATGAGGGTAATCTGAACGCAGACTTAGTTGTAATCACACCAGCCATGGAAGGAGATACAGGCCTCGATTCCGCAGGAGAACTGCCTTTCGCAGAAGAGCCAAGATTCCCAGAGTCGCGTCAAAAATTTCTCAATCACTTACACATACAAGGCCAAGCCCTTGCTCAACAAGCAATGGTACAAGCAATGGCCTCAGGTGATTAACGAACCATGGCTCTCAAAAAATATATTGCGTGTAGTCGAGATACTTTTAAGCTCTTATCAACGAGCCTTCGAAGAACAATTGATCAGTTCTCCAAAATTTATTGGCTCAAAATCGCAACAAGCTCTGGAGCTTTTTACACTACAACAACCTGTCCTAGCCCATAACACTGCAGAAGACCCTTGTTTGATTTATGCAAACACCTCAGCACTAAAGTTATGGGATAGATGCTGGGAAGAAATGATAGGAATGCCTTCAAGACTTACCGCTCCCAAGCATAAGCTTAAAGAGAGAAGAGATTTACTAAAAAAGGCCTCAGAAAATCTATCCATTAAAGGCTATGAAGGATTAAGAGTTGATAGGAAAGGGGGTCTTTTTATTATAAAAAATGCTCGCATTTGGAGCCTCGTGGATGAAAAAGGATTCCACTATGGTCAAGCAGCAACTTTTAACAACTGGGAGAAAATATGATTTTTAAAAAATTTAATTTGACTATTGAATTAAACTTCAATGGTATTCATTCATAGCTTGATATATCAATCCACGCAACAAAATTACTTAAACTAGAAAATAAGTTTAGATGAATACATGATCAACCCTGACCAGCCATTCAGAAAGAAGCCACTTTAATTCATGAATGAGATGAACTATAGGTTCAATATTCCCCGTAAGATCCGAAAAAAGGAGAAGCATGAAACGTAGAAAGCTTCTAGGCACTGGTGCAACCGCTGCCACATCAGCGCTAGGCGCAAGTTTGTTGAGCTCATGCACGATCCGCCGAGAAGAAACGGCAAGTCCTACTGGAATATCAAAAGTACGCTGGCGTATGGCAACCAGTTGGCCAATCTCCTTAGATACCATTTACGGAGGGGCAGAAACCATCAGCGAACGAGTTAATGCTCTTAGTGGTGGAAACTTCCAAATCAAACCATATGCCTCAGGAGAAATCGTTCCTGGGCTCGAAGTACTTGACGCAGTCCAAGCAGGTTCCGTCGAATGCGGTCATACAGCAAGCTATTACTACAAAGGGAAAAACCCCTCTTTTGCTTTTGGAACAAGCATGCCATTTGGACTCACCGCCCAACAACAAAATGCATGGCTCTATGAAGCAGGTGGAATAGAAAACATGAATCAGATTTTTGCTGATTTTGGTGTAATCAGTTTTCCAGCAGGCAATACAGGAGCTCAAATGGGGGGATGGTTCAAGAAAAAGCTTGAGGGATTGCAATCATTACAAGGACTAAAAATGCGTATACCAGGACTGGGAGGAGAAGTAATGGATCAGCTAGGTGTAAATGTTCAAGTTCTTCCTGGAGGAGAGGTATATCTCGCTTTAGACCGTGGAGCAATTGATGCAGCCGAATGGACAGGTCCCTATGACGACGAAAGACTGGGTTTCGCTAGAGCAGCAAGTTTCTATTACTACCCTGGCTGGTGGGAACCAGGTCCAACTCTAAGTGCACTGGTCAACAAAAAAGCATGGGGAAAACTCCCAAGTGAATACAAAGCAATTTTCAAGACAGCTTGCTATGAAGCAAACCTAACAATGCTCAGTAAATATGACACCTTGAATGGAGCTGCACTACAACGGCTCATCCGAGGTGGCACTGAATTAGTTCCTTATAGCGACAACATTATGAGCGCAGCTCAAGAAGCAGCTTTCCAGCTGTATGCGGATACATCCGCTAAAAATGCAAGTTTTCGAAAACTGTACAAACAATGGAAATCATTCCGCGAAGAAGTGTCCTCCTGGAACAAAGTTAATGAATTCTCCTATTTACGATTTAATTATGCAAACAAATAACCCCGCAACATGAAAAAATGGCTTGCGATTGCCAATCAACTTGACAGTATCAATAAAGTCGCTGCCTTAGTCGCTCGATGGTCAGTTCTGTTGATGCTTTCCCTAGGGTTGTGGAATGTCGTAGGTAGGTATTTAGGAGTAGCTATTGGTTTTAACCTGAGTTCAAACAGACTAATCGAAGGGCAATGGTATCTATTTGATATGGTTTTTTTGTTGGGACTAGGATGGACACTTCAACAAAACGGACATGTCAGAGTAGACGTTCTCCAAGGACGCTGGGGAAGGAAGCGTAAAGCAAAAATAGAATTTCTAGGCACTCTGCTATTACTGTTGCCTTTTGCACTTGGCGTTGCGGCAATTGCAATCAAACCAACCATTAATTCTTGGTATATCTTTGAAGCATCTCCTGATCCAGATGGTCTTCCTCGATACTTAATAAAAACTCTAATTCCGACTGGGTTTCTACTCTTAGCCATACAAGGCATTTCAGAAGCAATCCGAAATTGGTCAACAATAAAAAGCTCCTCTTTAACTCATCCAACAAAAAGAGCACAGGAAAAGAATCTTGATTGAAATCGAATTCCTTGGCTATGTAATAAGCATTGATCCAACCCTATTTCTAGGGCCAGGAATGTTTCTAGCCTTAGTAATAGTTCTTTTAAGCGGATATCCAGTCGCATTCTGCCTTGGAGGCATAGCAGTAATCTTTTCAATATTTGGAATAGCACTTGGTGAAATAGACCCCATTTTTATGACAGCTCTTCCTCAAAGAATTTTGGGGATCATGGCTAACTTCACTTTGCTAGCAATACCTACCTTCATTTTCATGGGGTCAATGCTAGAAGCCTCAGGTATCGCACAACGACTACTCGAAAATATGAGCCAACTGCTAGGCAGACTCCGTGGAGGCTTAGCTCTTGCAGTTGTTCTCGTTGGATCCTTGCTTGCAGCCACAACTGGTGTTGTAGCTGCAACCGTAACAACAATGGGACTAATATCCCTACCTGCGATGCTACGAGCAGGATATAACCCCTCTCTCGCTTCAGGCGTCATTGCTGCATCTGGAACACTGGGGCAAATTATTCCACCAAGCATTGTCTTAGTAGTGCTTGGAGACCAATTAGGAATATCAGTTGGCGATCTATTCCTTGGATCTCTTATTCCTGGCTTTTTGATGGCTGGTGCCTTCGCAATCTATGTCTTATTAATCAGTGCCTTAAAACCAGAGTTAGCTCCACAACTTAATGCTGTAGATCTCAACCCTCTTCGCATCGTCCAATTAATCCAAACAATCATTCCTCCACTAGGTTTAATCCTGTTGGTGCTTGGAAGTATCTTTTTTGGAATCGCTACACCAACAGAAGCTGGAACTCTTGGAGCAATTGGAGCAATTGGACTAGCAGGAATTCATGGAGGGTTTAGTCGCAAAACTCTATTCAAAGTCTGCGATGAAACTCTACGAAGCACCTCAATGGTTATGGCAATCTTGCTTGGTTCTACTGCGTTCAGTTTGGTTTTCCGAGGGGTCGGAGGAGATGACCTCATTGCAAATGTGTTACTTAACCTTCCTGGAGGAAAGATTGGGTTTATTGCATTCAGCATGCTCACAATTTTCTTATTGGGATTTTTTATTGATTTTTTCGAAATTGCTTTTATTGCTGTTCCTTTGCTACTGCCCTCAGCCAGACAGTTACTAGGTCCTGATGCTCTTCTGTGGCTAGGTGTCGTAATAGGCGCAAATCTACAAACTTCTTTCTTAACACCTCCTTTTGGATTCGCACTCTTTTATCTCCGTGGAGTCGCTCCAAAGTCAATCACCACTAAAGAGATCTACTTGGGAGCACTGCCATTCGTAGGTCTTCAGATATGTGTTCTATTAGTCATTATCTTGAATCCTGGACTAGTGAACTGGCTCCCAAGATTGTCATGGTCTTAAAAAATAAAAGAAGTAGATTGAAATTTGAAGCGAAACTCATCCTCCCGATTTTCGACAGTTCTTCTTAGAGTCTCCACATTGAACAAGGAACCCATGGCTGCTAACAACACCTGCGCCACGGTTGAACAGACAAGTGGCGCGCCTCGACTATCACTACAAACTCAATCTATTGGAGCTGACACAACCACAATTCGATCCCTAGACTGGGATCGCAGTCGTTTTGATATTGAGTTCGGATTACGAAATGGAACTACATACAACTGCTTTCTTATAAGAGGAGCCAAAACCGCACTTATAGATACGAGCCATATCAAATTTCAAAACAGTTGGCTTCCGCTTCTAGAAGAGAATATTGATGTCAAAAAAATCGATTATCTAATAGTTAGCCATACAGAACCAGATCATTCAGGCTTAATTGGAAATTTACTGGAACTAAACCCGGAAATCCAAATTTTTGCCTCGAAAGTCGCAATTAAATTTTTAGAGGATCAAGTACATCGAGACTTTCATGCCAACGCAATAAAAAGTGGCGACAAACTAGCCCTAGGAACCAATCCAACCAGTGGTATAAACCACTGTCTCGAATTTCTAAGTGCTCCGAATCTCCATTGGCCAGACACTATTTTTTCATTCGATCACGGAACAGGCGTCCTCTATACATGTGATGCGTTTGGACTGCATTACTGCTCAGAAAGCGTATTTGATGAGAATCCAGAAATAATTGCTCCTGATTTCCGTTTCTATTACGACTGCCTAATGGGACCAAATGCTCGAAGTGTTATTCAAGCAATTAAAAGAATCGATAAGCTTCCTACAATTACAACTATCGCTGTAGGCCATGGGCCTTTATTACGCGACCATTTAAATACGTGGATCACTAATTATCGAGAGTGGAGTAGCGAAAGAAGTAAAGATGATAACTATGTAGCCGTTTGTTATATCAGTCAGTACGGGTTTTGTGATCATTTAAGTCAAGCTCTTGCCCATGGCATAGGTAAAGCAAAAGCAGATGTTCAATTGGTGGATCTTCAAGGTTCAGACCCTCAAGAACTTAGCGCGCTTATTGCAGATGCCAGTGCAGTAGTAGTCCCAACCTGGCCAAGCCACCCAGAAGCTCAATTACAAAGTTCAATAGGCACTTTGCTTGCAGCCTTAAAACAAAAACAATGGGTAGGGGTTTATGACGCATTTAGTGGCAATGATGAACCCATTGACGTAGTAGCTAGTCAACTCCAAACTCTTGGACAAAAAGAAGCCTTCAAACCACTAAGAGTTCGTAAAGTCCCTGATAGCAATATTTACCAGTGCTTTGAAGAAGCAGGCACCGATCTCGGTCAAATATTAAATCGCAAGAAAATTATCGCATCTAATAAAAGCCAAGATATAGAACTGAACAAAGCAATGGGGTGCCTCAGTGGTGGTCTATATGTGGTAACTGCTAGTCAACAAGAAGGCACAAGTAAGCGCAGTAGTGCAATGATTGCCAGCTGGGTCAGTCAAGCAAGTTTTAAACCACCTGGCTTAACTGTGGCTGTAGCAAAAGATCGAGCCATAGAGGCATTCATGCAAGTAGGAGATCGCTTTGTCGTCAATGTTCTACAAGAAGATAATTATCTACCACTATTTCGGCATTTCTTAAAACGCTTCCCTCCTGGAGCAGACCGTTTCGAAGATATAGCAAAACTGGAAAATGTTGCTGAAGGAGGGCCCGTACTCGCGGATGCTCTCGCTTTTCTTGATTGCATAGTCAAACAACGAATGGAAACCTCTGACCATTGGATCATTTACTCATTAGTTGTAAATGGAAATATCGCTAATGCGGAGGCCAAAACAGCAGCTCATCACCGCAGAGTTGGGAGTACTTACTAATGCCATCTATCAACAAGCTAACTCAATCACAAGGCAAAAGAGAGGTAATAAATCTGACAATCGACGAAGATCTCATCAGCCTTAGAGGCTTAAGTCCAAATAGGTTGCGATTTGAAGTGGAATATGGGCTGGAGCGGGGAAGTACGGCTAATTCGTTTTTAATCACATCTAACCAAGATAAAAACAAGAATAATGCCTCTGCCTTACTAATCCATCCGCCTGGAATAGCCTATTTAGAAGTTTTCATAGAAGCACTCGCGAATGCAATACCTGCTAACACTACACACCTATCAGTCATAGTTGGCCATGTAAATCCAAATCGAGTCGCACTACTAAAAAACCTTGCAGAAATTTATTCAGGTCTCGAATTAATATGTTCACGCCCAGGAGAACAATTACTTAGAGAGATATGGAGTCAACAAAAGCCCTCACGTCCCGAAGATAATAATGTAAAGGAATCATTTATTCCTCCAATTCCAAAGATTCAAGCAATTAAAAAACAAACCATAATTTCAGTTGGGAGTAAATATCAATTACACTTAATTCCTGCTCCTACGGCACGCTGGCCAGGAGGACTTTTAGCTTTTGAAGAAACACTTGGTTTGCTAATGAGCGATAAATTCTTCGCCGCTCATCTCTGCACAAAACAATGGGCAGAATTAAATAGAAGTAGTACAGATGAAGATCGTAGATATTATTTTGACTGTCTGATGGCACCTATGGCTACGCAGGTAAATAGCTTAATTGAAAAGCTAGAAGAACTGGATATTCGTACAATTGCTCCAGGTCATGGTCCTGCAATTGAAGGGAGTTGGCGTAGTTTACTAAATGACTACACCAGATGGGGTGATAATCACCAAACATCGAAGGTCAAGGTGATATTACTTTTCGCAAGTGCCTATGGGAATACAGCTGCCATTGCTGATGCCTTGGCAAATGGAATCAGTCGTACAGGAGTACAAATTCAAAGCCTCAATTGCGAATTCTCGAAAACGGAGGAGTTATTAAAAGCTATCAAAGAAGCCGATGCATATCTAATTGGTTCTCCTACCTTAGGTGGTCATGCACCGACACCAATAGTCTCAGCATTAGGAGTTCTTCTCGCTGAAGGAGATAAAGAAAAGCCAGTAGGAATTTTTGGGAGCTATGGATGGAGTGGAGAAGCTTTAGATTTATTAGAAAGCAAGCTCTCTGACAGTGGCTTTGAATTTGGCTTTAAACCAATCAAGGTTAAATTCAGTCCTGATGCTGCGATGGTTAAAAAACTCGAAGAAACTGGCACAGCCTTTGGTCGTGATCTCCTTAAAGCGCACAAACGTCACCAACGTCGTGCTACAGGAGGCATGAGTGCTAGTCGTAGCGATCCAGCCGTACTAGCACTAGGAAGAATTGTCGGTTCATTATGTGTATTGACTGCCCGAAAAGAAAGCGAAGGTGAGCCATTAACTGGAGCAATGATCGCAAGCTGGGTAAGCCAAGCAAGTTTCTCACCTCCAGGACTAACCATCGCTGTCGCAAAAGATCGCGCCGTAGGAGCTCTTCTTCATTGTGAAGATAAATTCACACTGAATATCTTGGCAGCTGATCGTCAAAAAGAACTTATGCGAAAGTTTCTTCAATCTTTTCCACCCGGCGCAGATAGATTCGAAGGACTAACACTCGACAAGAGTCCGGAAGGACAGCCAATACTGCCAGAAGCATTGGCATGGCTTGAAGGATGTGTAAAGAATCGCATGGAGTGTGGTGACCATTGGCTAATTTATGCAGAAATTCAAAGCGGAAAAGTTTTAGATTCAGATGGCACAACAGCAATACATCATCGCCGAACTGGAGCAAATTATTAATACAACACTCTCTTAACCCTGCTTCTCAATCACCCTTCCACTCCCATGGCCTCACCAAGCACTCTCCTCGTCATAACAGCTAGCAATGGCGAAAACCTACAACTTGCTAAAAGATTTGTAGAAGCAGGAGAAATCCTTGGCGAAAAAACAGAGCTTCTTGATTTAACAACTCTTGATCTACCTCTATACAATCCCAGAACTCATAAGGATTCTGGAATCCCCGCTTCAGCAAAAACTTTAAGTAGTCAAATGGCCTCGATACCTCGATGGGTGATATGTGCACCGGAATACAATGGCTCTATACCTCCCGTCTTCACAAGTGCTTTGGCCTGGCTATCCGTTCAAGGAGACGATTTTAGGTATTTATTTAATGGAAGACCAATAGCTATGGCTAGTTTCTCCGGAGGAGGAGGCATGGAATTATTACTCTCTTTACGAATACAACTAACACACCTAGGTGCACAAGTTGTAGGACGGCAGTTAATGAGCAACAACAGCAAACCGGCAAAAGACGAATCAATCCAAGATTTAATCCAACGATTACTTCAAATGCACCCTCTAGAGCTTTAAAAAATCATCCAAAAACTCATTTTTATTCTCAATACTTTCCCAGCAACACCATATATAGTTTCCTCAACCAGCATCTGCAAACATCAAGACACCTATCAAAAGGAATGCTGTTTATGCTGAGATGTAGAGTAAATAAAGGCCTTAAAGCAAACTAGTAGCACCTGATACATAGCAGAAGAAGTCCAATAATTAAGAGATTAGAAAATTAGAGGCACACCATATATAGTTGCGTGAGAATTCTTTGAAAGTATCATTCATTTATCTCTGAAATGGGATCTATGACACGTCTCAAAACAGTTATTCGTTACCGAGGTTTTCTTCTTTTAAAACAAGAGAATCAGAGTTGGTTGGTTCGACCTGAACGTAGTCCAATGGTTTTATTGCCTTTTCGTACATCAGTTTGCTCATTAGCAGAAGCAAAAAAAATCTTAGATATTCGTCTATCTCAAGAAATAACCTTGCCTGAGGCAGCATAACTATCTCGAAAAATAAAGATAGGCAAAATCAACTTTATCTAAGGCGATTCCAGGTTTCCAATACTTGTCTAGCCATTGGTAAAGCATGAACTGATCCGCCTCCAGGCGTGTTCTGAGCAAATGCAACGATTACAATTTCCCCAAGATCAAAAGGGGCGAAACAAACAAACCAAGCATGATCTGCACCCCCAGAACTATCCTCTGCTGTACCTGTCTTACCAGCAACTGGTGGTAAATCAGATTGATTTGTGGTTAAAGACCACCCCGTACCCGACTTAACTACCTTTCTGAGCCCATTGCGAAGTGTCTCTAAAGTAGAAGCTTTTATATCTACTTTCCTTCGATATGTTGATGAAAGCCAATCAACGTTACTTTCAGCCAAATGTGGAGTAATCAAATAACCACCGTTGGCGAATACTGCATATGCACGCGCTAATTGTAAAGGCGTTATCTGAACAACCGATTGCCCAATAGAAGCACTTGCCATATCCTCTGGAATCCAAGGAGTTTGACCAGGCTTAGCCCAACCTCGACCTTTCTCAGCCCATTGCCTATGACCAACTAAACCTTTACTTTCTTCATAACCTATTTCAATTCCTGTCAAAGTATCAAAGCCTAATTTCACAGCAGCGTCATAGAGCGCTTGAGAGCCTACGCCTACTCCAACCTGATAAAAAAAGGTATTACTTGAAAAACTCAGTGCATCTTCATAACCAATAGTCCCAAATCCCTGACCGTTATGCTCGGGGAAGCAATGTCCTCCGTATTTAATACAACGAGTGGTTTTTAGAAGAACCTCTGGTGGGAACTTACCAGTTTCCATTCCCGCCATGCCTGTTATAGGTTTCCAAGTACTTCCAGGGTCATAAGCATTAATCGCACGACTAAATAAAGGCCGGTTAGGTGATAAGAATAGATTGTCATACTCTTTTTTAGTAGTAACTAATTTAGAAAAAAAGTTTGGATCAAAAGTTGGTCGGCTCGCCATAGCACGAATTGCCCCATTACGAGGATCTAGCGCAACAATTGCTCCACCCACTTTTCCTTCTAAAGCTTTTTCTGCAGCCTCTTGTAAATCAAAGTCAAGAGTCAAAGAAAGGTCCCGTCCTGCAACAGGAGACTTAATACCAAGACTACGTTGTACGGTCCCAAGCGCATCAACTTCAAGCATTTCGCCTCCCCATGCACCACGCAAATGTGACTCATAAGCAGCTTCAACACCTATTCTTCCAATGCGATCATTAAATTCATAACCTTTTTTTCTTAAAATCTTAAACTCATTATTCGTAATAGCTTGGGTATAACCTAAAGCATGAGAAGCAAGTGATCCATGAGGATAATAACGAAGTAAGTCAACATCAACTTGAGCTCCTTCTAGATTCTGATCTTGTTCTTTAAAACGGAGAACCTGCTTTGAAGTTAACTCAGTTGCAAGAGTAATACGAAAAGGATCATTCCTAATTCCACGAGTAAACCGAGCATTCAACACATCAACAGGAATATCAAGCAAATAAGACAATTTATCTCGCAAAATAGGCCATTGATCTTTGCTTATTAAGCGAGGTTGAACTGACAAGGTATAAGTAAGTTTGCTATCAGCTAAAACCTTTCCTTTACGATCTAATAGTCTTCCTCGAATCGGCTGACGAGAAACCAAACGAATTCGGTTTTCATCTGAAAGTTTCCGATAAAAAGAACCTTGGACTATTTGCAACCAGAAAAGACGAGTAACCATCGATCCGAAACAAAGTATTACTAAGCACATCAGAATCGTTGGTTGATTCAATGAACCAATTTTTGGTTTCTTTGAACCCAAATGCTTAGTTTTAGTCTCCATCTATTTCATTCTTTTTCTGACGAGGGACTGGAAATTGTGGGGCCTTCATTTTGAAAATGTTGCTCAAGCTCTTCGAGACGATTCTCAATACGATCAAGAACTTCAATCAAAGATTCTTCATCAAAAATTGGCTCAGATTCATCTATATCAGTATTAACGTCAACCTTCACAGACATAACTGGGTTCCCCAATCCTGGACTGACCTGATCAAGCTTTTCTCGCACAGTCTTCGCTACAGGTTCACCTTCTAAACGGAGTTCATTAAAGGGATCATCTGAATTAGTAAATGCCTCTATAAGCTTGCTTGGACCACCCTTTCTAGCCCTTTCAACCATTGCCAAGCTAACTGGCAAAAAATCCTGCATTAACGAAAGGCGAAAATTGTCAAAAGGCTCGTCGCTCATGCCAGCGTCAAATGTTTGGGTCTACCTAACTACAGTTTGCTCCGTAGGCGTCAAAAATGATGGACAACTAACATTTGAAACACCTAGAGACCATCCACCAAAACCTGCCAAAACAACAAGTGCGACAATTGGTCCTACAGCTTGATGTGTAGGCTCCAGGCTCATCCACTCCTTCCATGTACGCCATAAACGTTCGCGAGCAAATCGCTGTTTCTCTCTTGACTCTTGCTTGAAACGTCGGTTAAAAGACTTCTCTACCCATCGCTCAAAAGCTAGTTTCTTAGTAACAGCCATTTTTCTCTCAACCTCAAGAAGTTGACCCGAATTAAGCTGAGGATGAAAAGTACCTATAAGCTCAAGACTCTTAAGAAACATTTCCACAGATGCATCCTTAACAGCACGCTCTTCCTCATCTAAAAACGTCCAATCGAGTTCTGGATAAAATCTGGTGCGATTCAACCTAATCTGATCTTCGCCGAGCTGGCCAGGTTCTCGTAGCCACCGATCCGTATTGCTATCAAAACGACGCCAATAAAGAAAGGGGTTTATATAAATAGTCTTACCTGCAATTTGAATACTGTCCTTTTGCAGGCGACGTTGCAGCTGAATGTCCTGAGCTTGGACTGTAGTCAATGAACTTCTAGCCAGTAAACCAGACTATCTACTCCTGAACGTTTGCACCAGTCCAAAGAGTCCAAAAAAATAGAGCCGGAAAAAAGTGTTGCTACAACTCCATACGAGCTAAGGGAACACAGGTAATTTCAAAACTGATGAGAACTTTCACAAAATACTATCGTTTAGTTTAAATATATTTAGTCCAATCAATTGTCGGCGAAAGGAACCGGTCACAATGAGTTGAATAGCCTGGCAAAGGAGTTACAAGCCCTCTTCCCATTTCGGCTAGACGTAAAAATTTTAAATTATCTTGTGATATTCCATTTAAAGATGAGGAGCTAAAGTGCTTATGAACATCTAGATCTTCTTTGATTTGGCCCATTTTCGCAGAGTAAGTATTACAGACTGAAGGGACAGTCCTCCAATGAATAGATTTGGTGATAAAAATTCTAGCAAGTAAATTAGAATATCCATCCAATATATATTTATTTAAGTGATCATAAAGTGATACATAATGAATTGGCAATGAATAAGCCTCAAGGAGAGCTTCGCACCAATTTTCTCGATGCAAGTAATCATCTTCTAGAAAATAAATAATTGTATCATCGCCAAATTTCTTTTGTTCTACTATTTCAAGAGTCTTCAAAAAGCTACTAGCCTCCGTTCCACAATTAACAATTTCTACATTCTCTTCTTGGGATAAAAATGTTTCGTGTAGTGTGCCAAAATGGCTGTCATAGATAATATGAAGATCAGCTAACTCGGGGTTAATAGTCCTCTTAAGATTCATAAATATTTTTTCCTTATCAAACCAGACAGGTCTATCTCTATCACAAAATTGAGCATTAGGAGAATAGAAACACTGTCTTAAAAAAACTTGAATCTTCATTAGAGTGCATAGCGAGATTAAATAATTGCTATGGGTTTAATTTAGCAAAGTACAAAAATAAATAAAACCCATGATTTTTGCTTTCAAAATTATTCCCACTCTATTGTGCCTGGAGGCTTGCTCGTGATATCAAGAACTACACGATTTACGCCTTCAACCTCATTAACAATGCGATTAGAAATAAGTTCTAAAATTTCATAGGGAAGATGAGACCAGTCTGCTGTCATTCCATCTTCACTAGAGACACAACGAACAACAATTGGCCATGCATAAGTCCTCTTATCTCCCATTACTCCAACTGAGCAGACAGGAAGCAAAACAGCAAACGCCTGCCAGATATCATGATACAAACCTGCATTGTGTATTTCCTCACGAACAATCAAATCTGCATCGCGTAAACAATTTAGCTTCTGATTAGTTACTTCTCCCAAAATACGAATAGCTAGTCCAGGGCCTGGGAAAGGATGTCTTCTAACAATCTCTTCAGGAAGCCCTAGGGATCTACCAACTTTACGTACCTCATCTTTAAAAAGTCGTCTAAGTGGTTCTACTAGTTTAAATTGAAGATCTTTCGGTAAGCCACCAACGTTATGATGACTTTTAATCTTAACAGCTACTCTCTCTCCAGTTTTAGGGTCTACATTAGTCCCAGCACTTTCAATCACATCGGGATATAAAGTACCTTGAGCTAGATAATCAAATGGGCCCAAACGCGCACTTTCTTCTTCAAAGACTCTAATAAATTCAGTTCCAATTATTTTGCGCTTTTCTTCTGGATCCGTAATTCCTTGAAGCTTAGATATAAATCGCTCACGGGCATTTATATATTCAACATTAATATCAAACTTCTTATCAAAAAAATCCGTCAGGAACTCAGGCTCACCTTTACGCATGAATCCCTGATCAATAAACATGCATGTCAATTGAGAACCAATAGCTTTATGAAGAAGAAATGCAAGTGTCGATGAATCAACTCCTCCTGACAAGGCAAGCAAGACTCTTTTCTTGCCAACCTGATTTCGCACATTCCTTAAAGCCTCATCAATAAAAGTAGTCGTAGTCCAATCAGGCTCGCAGCCACATATGTGATAAACAAAATTCCTAATTAAAACCATTCCTTGCTGGGAATGCACTACCTCTGGATGAAACTGAACGCCATAAAATTTTCGATTTGGGTCAGCTATAACAGCTTCAGGAGTGTTTTGAGTATGCGCTAAACGACTAAAAGATGGAGGCAGGGATCTAACCGAGTCCCCATGGCTCATCCACATTATTGATCCATCAACAACATTAGTAAGCAAAGCTGTTGGATCATCTACAAATAGAGGCGCTTTCCCATACTCAGCCTTTCCAGTGGCTGCTTCAACATTTCCACCTAATTGATGGACCATTAAGTGCATGCCATAACACACCCCAAGTACAGGTATTCCCAAACTCCAAATTTCTGAATCACAAACAGGCGCACCATCTGCATAGACCGAACTAGGCCCTCCGCTAAGAATTAATCCCTTAGGAGACAGCTTTCGCAGCACATCTACAGGTGTGCTGTAACTCAATACCAAGGAATAAACGTCGGTCTCCCTCACCCTTCTGGCGATCAGCTCGGAATACTGTGAGCCAAAATCAAGGATGACAATTGCAGGTTTGCGCTGATCTTCTAAGACTGAATAATGCATATGACCGAAAGGATGCTTGAAAACAATCCTCAGAGCTCTCAGAGTAGATAAAACATAATCAATGGTCCGCCAGATTGACCTCCCAACACTCAAGGATCTTCTTACCGTTGGGTCCAACCCATCTCAAATGCCTCTGGCGATCAAACAAAGCGGCTCCAATCGACATTGACCAATCACCATAACGCTTTAGATAAGAGGAACTCCGAGCCTCGACAGCTTGCGCAAGGCTAGTCCACAACTTTTCAGCCATAGGTCGATCAATAGCCTCGAGTTTTAACAAAGCTTCTTCAAGAGAGGCAGACTTCCTTAAACCTTTAATCTCACTCAACGGCAACCCTTCAACCACTGCAAGGGCCATTAAAATTTCTATTCTTCCATCAGCCAAATGGTTATGAGTATGAAATATCCCTCCTGCAAGCTTGACCAGTTTGCCGTGATAACCCAAAACTAAAAGTTTCTCAACACCCTCTTCAGCTGCAGCAACCAGTAATGGTCCAACCCAATTACCTATTTTAATTAAAGAATATGAGGGTATTCCCAAATTAAGAGATAAATCTAAGCCATTTTCTCCAAGGACCAAAGTCAAAAAACCATCAAATTCAGAAGCCCGACACGTCTCTCGTAATTCTCCAATAGCTTCTTTTAGTTGGTTAGGTGAGGCACTTATATTTGTCTCTGCCTGTGTTCCAATAACGGCCAAGCCATCAACAACACCAAAAGCTTTATTGCTTGTTCGCTCACCCAATTCAATTCCTTTTGGGAAAATAACTTCCAGTTTCAAGCTACGTCCCTTGGGAACTATTGGACGAAGATTTCGCTCTAACAATTCACGCGCAAAAGAAGAAAGGCAGATATCTCCTGTTGATTCAATTCTGCCTACACCCATACCAGCTTCAATATGTAACCAAGGATCTGATTGAATTGTTGATTGCCTATCACAAGCTGCACTGTCCTCATTCCATTGCACACAAGTCCATATTTCTAAACCTCGAGTGAGATCAAGTCCTAATCCAGATTCACAATGGCTGATACCAATAGCCAAACGACCACCTGCAAGCACCGAAGCAGAGGTAACTGCAACTATCACAGAATCACTGCCATTAGGTAACTCCAGTTGTTGATCCCGCATAAAAGGATCTCCAATCAAAGCCTGGGTGGCAGCTCTTGCTGCTGCTGCCACCCATACGGGCAGTGTGAAACCCCTAAAACTCGGAGAAGAATTAACGATAAAAGGAACCTGTCAGGCTAATTTTGAAAGAGAAAGCTTGTGATCCTGGAGAACATGCAGGACAAACTAACCCTGATGATCCCTGGGCCAACCCCAGTGCCAGAAACTGTACTGAAATCCTTGGGTCAACACCCCATTGGTCATCGAAGTACAGAGTTTCAAGCAATTGTCAGCAAAACATCGGAGCAACTCCAATGGCTCCATCAAACAAAACATGATGTACTCACAATCACTGGTAGTGGCACTGCTGCTATGGAAGCTGGAATTATCAACACTTTGAGCAAAGGAGATAAAGTTCTCTGCGGTAGTAATGGAAAGTTCGGCGAACGGTGGGTAAAAGTGGCCAAAGCGTATGAAATTGATGTTGAAGTCATAAAAGCCAACTGGGGAGAAGCTCTCGATCCTGAGGCTTTTAGAAGAGCCTTAGAAGCAGACAAGAACAAACAAATCCAAGCAGTAATAATTACTCACTCAGAGACTTCTACAGGAGTACTAAACGACCTCGAAACAATTAGCCAATATGTACATGCACATGGAAAAGCAATAATCATTGCCGACTGTGTTACCAGCCTTGGTGCCTGCAATGTCCCTATGGACAAATGGGGGCTAGATGTAATCGCCTCAGGTTCTCAAAAAGGGTACATGATGCCACCTGGCCTGAGTTTTGTTGCCCTGAGTCAAAGAGCCTGGGAACTCCAAAAAAAATCTAATTTGCCTAAGTTTTATCTGGATCTAAATCCATACAAAAAAACTGCCGAAAAAAATAGCAACCCTTTTACTCCTGCAGTCAATCTGTATTTTGCCCTGGAATCTGCATTAGAAATAATGCAAGCAGAAGGACTAGAAGCAATCTATGCACGTCATGCTCGGCATAGCAAAGCTGCTCAAACTGGAATGCAAGCCATGGGAATGCCAGTTTTTTCTGCGAAAGGTTGTGGAAGTCCTGCAATCACAGCAGTAGCTCCAAAAAACATTGATGCTGAACAATTGAGAAAAGCTGTCAAAGAAAAATATGACATTCTCCTTGCAGGAGGACAGGATCATTTGAAAGGAAAAGTATTTCGCATCGGGCATCTTGGCTTTGTAAATGATCGAGATATTCTCACAGCAATAGCAGCAATAGAAGCAACTCTCTATTCATTGGATCTGCTTGAGTCAAAAATGGGCGCCGGAGTTGAAGCAGCCTCAGTTGTACTCAATGAAAAAAATTAAACTAAAAGCTATTATGAATTGCATTAGCATAAACAAATGCGGGTGTAATTCAGTGGTAGAATGTCAGCTTCCCAAGCTGGACGTCGCCGGTTCGAATCCGGTCACCCGCTTTACGTGAACGAAAAGATTGAAAATATAAGATATTCAAACCTTGAATTATCTATAAATCAACCCAGAAAGATAGCATCATCATATACATCTTTAACACTAAGGACTTAAGAAGGTGTTAAAGATCAGCTTCTGGGTTTTATCAACTGTAAAACCTGAGGACCAACTATACCTGCTCTTCTTTCCTGATCCAAAGCTTTCAAAATTAAAATTGCTGCGGCGTTGAGATCTCCGGCTTCCGCCTCAAGCACAGCGGAACCAAAATGTTCTTCTGCAGCCTTCAAATAAGCTTCTCTTCTAGCTTGTAAAGAATTAACTTTTGAAGGAGGTCTCACAAGGGTAAATGTCAAAACTAAGCAGATAAAGCCCTCTCATTCGATCTTAACGTAAATTCCGAATAAGAAACAAATTTCGGGAATAAATGAGGCAAATCTGCCTCAAAAGAAAATCTATATCACAATCATCGAATAGATCCAAAAATTTACGTTCCTGGCTCCTCATGGTTGCCACCTAAATCAGAGATCTGGGCTCGCAAAAAAGCCGACCTTATGTGATCTCTTCGAGTTTCTGCAATAGCTAAAGCAAATTCAAGCTTTTCAAGCTGATGATCACCTTCGTAAAAAGCCTTTGGGATTTGCGAAACACCCTCTAAATCAAAAATTGATGCATTCATATTTGCAGCATCAGAGATGGAATTCACTATGGTTGCGAAATCTCATTTTTATTTTCCACCAATATGTCGAATTAAGCAGCTAAAAAGTCATCTTGTACCTCTTCGGAGATATTTGTGTCTTGCAAATTAGAAATTGGCGAAGAGCTGTCTAAAAGCTCTTGGCACTCCTTGAGTAATTGCTCTACACCATCAAGTCTCCTCATTTCCTCGTCAGGTGGCTCTTGCTGATATTCAGCCAATTGCATCTCAAGAGCTTCTTGACGCTGCTCTATTTTAACTAACCTCTGCGAGAGAGAAGTAATAGTTTGTGCAAGATCTTCTGCAGTGCGTGTAATCCTAAAAGAACAAGATGTTGATGATGTGGTCATCGTAAACGATAGCTAGCTTGATCTGATGACAACACATAGAAGCCTAAGGCTCAAGCCTCTTTGACTCCTTGGCGAAGACAAGAAGCACAATCATACTGAAATTCACGATTGTTTTATTCTTATGTCTTCTTTCATGAGCCTATTCATATATCTTTTAGCTAGGGCCACCATAGGCCTCATAACTCTAAGCACAGGTATACCAGCCGCTCCTTTTGCGGGCGCTTTTTAGGAGCAGGGTTCATCAGCATGAGCGGCCAAATTGAAATAGCGGAATGGCCGCCAGGCACCAGAACAGGACTTGAAATTGGTATCGGCACTATTATTGGAACAGGTCTCACCAAAGAGTCTCTTAAAGAATTGCAAGCTCTCTGGCAACCTGCAGTACTAATAACAATCACACTCGTCCTGTCAGGAATAGTCGTAGGTTTATGGAGTAGCCGTTTATTAGGAATTAATCCTGTTATATCTCTACTAGGGGCAGCGCCTGGTGAAATAAGTGGAATGAGCTTGGTAGGAACACAGTTTGGAGTTGGTGCAGCAGTTGCTGCTGTAGATGCCTAAGGCTCATAACGGTTCTTCTTGTGTTACCAGTGGTCGTTAAATTCCTTTCAATATCAGGTCTAATTAATCCTTCCTAAACCTGGACAGATAGCAAGGAATAGATACGTTAAAAGCGATGCTTTAATTCATCCATGACCCGGAATAGACATTGGATCTCTCTTCCCCTAACTGTAATTGGCATATTTTTCACAGGCCTATGGGGTTCCTTAGGACATGCAGGAGTACCAGAAACAGGTGAAAAAGGAGCTCAGATTTATTGCTTTATGCGAACTAGTGGTAATGATCATGAAGTGAGTTGGAAGGCGGCCTATGCGGTAATCAAACGTCAAACAAACAGCCTGTTCAAGACCTCACCAAAGCATGGTGCAGTAATGATCATCGAAGCTGTAGTGCAAGATCCCAACAGTTACCAAGATTGTGGAAGTTATCTAGGCGACCTATTTGGTGCGTCTCAATCTGACAGCGAAAGAATAGAAGCTCCTTCTCAAAGTAAGAATGAAAATAGATATAGTTATTAAATAGACATGTGTCTTGTAAAATCCACGTCAAATGATTTTTGTAGACATTTACTTAATATAGCTGGTATAGATTGTCGTTTTATGACACATCGACTAACACCCATTAGTAGTTGAATAAGCTCTGCTTTATTCGCAACTATGGCATCTACAAGCTGATCCGCAAATCCTAATTGAAACCAATGACTGATCAATGGGCCATCCATGCCTAAACGATGACAACGATCCTCAGCTTGCTCAACATCTCCAGGTGTCCAAGGCCTTTCAAGTAAAATCACATGCCTCGCACGATGTAGACTATATCCCAACCCTCCTGCTCCATAAGTAGCTAATATCAAATTAACTTCGCCTACTTGAAACCTACTCACAACGTCTTCTCTTTCTTGTAATTTCTGCTGACCTGTTAACAACTCACCTCCAACAGCACTCTGAATAAGTTGCAAGGGTTTAACAAAGCTACTAAACAACACAACAGGTTTCTTTTCCTCATTTAATTTTTTTATTAACTGACTAACTGCAGGCAATTTAAATTCCGCAGAGATTTGCCGTAATGCAGTCAAGACTGCCAAAGCCTCAGCGTTAGAGCAAGCTAAGCCTTGTTCTACACGATGATGATAATCATCAATCGCTAATTGCAATCGATGATCAAAGCCAAGCAATTCTTTTGAATTAAGAGCAACAGAATGTTCTTCACGAATTTTTGGAGGTAATCCTAATAATTTCTGCTTACTGCGATACAAGATAAAAGGCCTAATTAAACGACTCAATTCAGATAAATGACTTGCCCCACTAGAATTCCAAACTCGCCTTCCTTGAATATCTTGCCAATATCCTTGACAAAATTTTTGCTCAAAGGCTCTTTGATCAGATGACAAAGGGTGTCCCATGGCTAACAAAAGGGGATAAAGCTGACTGGGACGTCCATTTTTCATTGGTGTCCCGGTTAACATCCACATAAATCGAAGACGTGGATGGCGAGCTAATCGCAATAAACATTGCGTTCGCTTTGCATCCAAAGACTGTGCAAAATGTGCTTCATCAACAATTAAAACTGTGCCCGATGGATGTAAATCCATTGGCAAACGAAACCAACTTTGCAAATCAATGTGAATACCCAAAGAACGAGCTTCTTTCCGCCAATGAGGGTGCAAGCCGACAGGTGCAATAACCATCACCTTCGCCTTTACAGACCTAACGACAACACGAGCAGCAAGAAGAGCGGTTAAGGTTTTTCCTAGTCCCATATCATCCGCAAGAATTCCTGCTCTTCTCGATACAAGCCATCGAGCTCCTAACAGTTGATGTTTAAGTGGTCTACGTCCATCACTTAAAACAACTTCAAAATCCGCATTAGCTAATAATTCGCGAGGGGAAGGTAGTTCAGGAAGAGAGTCCTCGCGCCAAGCCAACCACTGAGCTAAATCATCTCTAATCAAAAAACGGTTACCAAGAGACTCCTGAAGTTTGCCAACAGCAGATATAGGAAATGTCCACCCTTTACCCTGAGCGAGGCGTCGTCCACGTGGACGAATGCTTCTCAACTGAGCCTCAGTAACCGCATCAAAAGGGAACGAAACCTTTACCAAGCCAGCCGACGTAAGGTCTAAATCACAACTAGGCACTGGTGAAATGTAAGTCCTAAGAATCTGAGAAGTACCAATTTACTTTCCTATCCACGCTTTGCAAGAGGCAGCTCAAGCACTCAAGAAGACAGTGACAATTAAGTCAAATGAATCATAGAACACATTGACGACAAGATTAGCCACGGCAAACTGCTATTAACCGAGCCGCTCGGATGCAATCAAGGGACGCCGTTTTCCTCGAAGATCTATGTCCCAAATTACGTGTCCGAAGATGGCGACAGTCACTACACACATATACCGGTAAAAGCTGCATCTATTGTGGCAATCCTTCCGAGTCTATTGATCATATTTTGCCTCGCAGTAGAGGAGGTGTAAGCATTACAGAAAACTGTGTCCCTGCCTGCCTGTCATGTAATGGAGATAAGTCAGACACAGAAGCTTTTGATTGGTATCGACGTCAACGTTTTTATGATCCTCGCCGTGCCATGGCTATAAGAGCATGGATGGATGGTGATCTACGTTTAGCCTTGAGATTATTGCAATGGGCAAATCCCAGTAGCATAAATCCAGAATCAAACATTGCTACAACTACGGATGAAAGAATAACTTTGCTACAGGCTGCTTAAAAATCACCACACTTGGCAAGCCAAGATAGGGTTATGCCTTTCACAAATCGATGCCAATTGCTCTGGACTTTCGGGTGCAGTGAAAACTGCAAAAACCATAAATGCAAAAGGAATAAGAAAACTCAAATTCCATGCTTTATATCGCTTACCAAATAATCGAATCGCGCGGCTGCGAGGCATGATGATGAAAGAAGGGCTAGCAACCCGTAAACAAGAACTTGCCATAACAAAATCCATTAGATGATACATTTGTACTCATGCTGACAGAACTTGTCAAGCGGTGCCCTGCATTGCCCCCCAACTCAAAGCTCTTGGTACTAGGTGGTGGTTTCAGTGGACAGCACATCGCATCTGTAGCCAGAGGCCTTGGGGCAGTTGTTCTTTGTAGTAGGCGAAAGCTCGAAAGTCCAGGCGCAGACGTCCTTTTCGACAGTACAACTCAAAGGATTCCTTCTCCAGAAGACTTAAAAGAAGTCACTCATCTCATCAGCTGTATTCCACCAGCAACTAATGGAGATGATCCCGTCATACCCCTTCTAGGCAAAGAATTCGAAAAAATGCCTCTTCAATGGGTTGGATACCTTTCAACGACGGGAGTTTATGGAGATTGCCAAGGAGAGTGGGTCACAGAAAAAAAACAACCAAGCCCTCAACAAAACAGGAGTAAACGTCGACTTGCTTGCGAAAAAGCGTGGCAAAAGTTAGATATACCTTTGCAAATTCTTCGACTACCAGGGATTTACGGACCAGGGAGATCAGCTCTAGAAAGTATTCGAGCAGGAAAAAGCAAAATGGTTGATAAACCTGGGCAAGTGTTCTCGAGAATTCATATCGATGACATCGCAGGTGCAACTATGCACCTAATAAACTTGGCAGCAAAAGGAGTAAGACCAAATATCATAAATGTGACTGACAACAAACCAACATCGAACATCAAAGTACTTGAATATGCAGCTTCTCTTCTTGGGCATTCTCTACCACCAGTTGAATCATTTGAAGTTGCTGCAAAACAAATGAGTGCAATGGCACTGTCATTCTGGGAAGAAAATCGCAGAGTCAGTAATCAATTGCTATGCAAAGAACTTGGCTATTCATTAATGCACCCCGACTATCAATCTGGCCTTCAAGATTGTTTAATCCAACTTCAGGCAACATCCTCTGAAATTATTGGCGCAAAGGTTTTGAACTCTCAACATCAAACCTTTCAAGAATGAATTCAGACCAATTCATGGGTTTTTCAGGATCAACATCAGCAAATCCAACTTCATGAAACATTTGACTCCAATGCACTTCAATCCATCCTGAGCGCAAACCAACCCCTGTGCCGTAGAGCAACAAACCAAAAAGTAACCAACGCAACATGGAAATACCAAATCAATTTTCTTTAGGCAAACACCGGGTGGTGATTGCTATGGGTGATCCTGCTGGGATAGGGATTGAAGTAACCCTCAAAGCACTTGGATCATTACGTTTGCCAAAGAAAATGCAACCCCTGTTAGTTGGTAGTGAGCAACACATTCATTTGATCTATTCCGAACTGAAGGCTAAGGGAATTACTCAATTAGCCAATCCAAAAGACTTAGAGATCGAAGACCTTCCCTTACAAGGCAATCTTGATCCAGGACATCCAAATGCTGAAACAGGAGAAGCTAGTTTTCGTTCACTAATTCATGCAACCAATTTCTTAATCAAAGGGCATGGAAGAGCTCTTGTTACTGCTCCAATAGCAAAACACGCATGGAATGAAGCAGGTCACGATTACCCTGGCCAAACAGAACTACTTGCGGAGCTTACAAAAACTAAAAAAGTATCAATGCTGTTTACTGCTAAGTCACCGAAATGTAATTGGAGATTCAATACTCTTCTAGCAACAACACACATCCCTCTCGAAGAAGTTTCTCAAGCGTTAAATCCTGAACTAATTCTTTCAAAATTAAATACTTTACTTTCATTCTGTCAAAGATTTAAATCAAACCCAAATCTTTCTATCGCTGGACTCAATCCTCATGCAGGTGAAAAAGGACAACTAGGAACAGAAGAAATCGAATGGCTGATACCAGTTATTAATGAATGGAGAGCCGATCATCCAAATATCAGATTAGAAGGCCCTGTTCCACCAGATACTTGTTGGCTTTCAGCAGCCAGAGCCTGGAATGGCGAGGAAGTAAACAATAAGCCTGACGGCATTTTGGCTTTATATCACGATCAAGGATTAATTCCTGTCAAATTAATTGCATTCGACTCGGCAGTAAATACCACATTAGGTTTGCCGTTCATAAGAACGTCTCCGGACCATGGAACTGGCTTTGACATTGCAGGCAAAGGATTTGCAAGGCCACAAAGCATGCTTGCAGCTTTGCAAGCAGCATGGGAACTTACAGAAGAAGAAAATTAAGCAGGTTTAACTCTCATCAGAACTTGTCCGAACTCGACTGGAGTTCCATTGTCAACAAGTATCTCAATTACTTCTCCACTAACCTCTGACTCAAGTTCATTCATCAACTTCATTGCTTCAAGGATACATACCGTTTGACCTACTCCTATACGACTCCCAACCTCTACAAAAGAGGGCTCTCCTGGCGCAGGAGCTGTATAGAAGGTGCCAACCATAGGAGCAGAGATTTCAACTAAATCAGCCCGTGATCCAGGGACTGCAGGAGGCGGATTGCTAGGTGCAATAGGCTCAACTTTTGGTTGAGGGGAAGACACAGCGGCTTCATCGTTAGATTCAACTTGAACCAGTGGAGCCACTCCAGAAGAAGCAGGAAGGTTTCGCCTTACTTCAAGGCGAAAATCCTCCCCTTCCAAACGGAATTCCTGGATATCGCTGTCAGCCAAAGCAGCCAACAATCGATGCAATTCAGTGTGATCAAGCTGCATGGGCATTAGTTCTCACGACCTAGATAACTATCGTTGCGTGTATCCACTTTTATTTTCTCACCAACAGAAATAAACAGGGGCACCATTACCTGAGCTCCTGTCTCAAGGATGGCAGGCTTTGTACCACCTGTAGCAGTATCTCCCTTGACACCAGGATCAGTCTGAGTCACCTCAAGCACAACTGAATTAGGCAGTTCTACTTCAAGAGGCTTGTCATTCCAAGAAACAACGTTGACTTCCATGCCTTCTTTTAAGTACTTACGACTAGAACCAATTTGCTCTGCGGTAAGCCTAGTCTCCTCATAACTGGACATATCCATAAAAACGTAATCTCCAGATTCCATATAAGTATGTTGAAGTGTTGACTTCTCCAAAAGTGCTTGAGGAACCATCTCTCCAGCACGAAATGTTTTTTCAACAACATTGCCACCTTGAACAGACTTTAATTTTGTCCGAACAAACGCAGATCCCTTACCAGGCTTGACATGCAAAAACTCGACGACCCGCCAAACCGAACCGTCTAGTTCAATTGTGGTCCCAGTGCGAAAATCGTTACTGGAGATCATCCCCGCCGAACCGCTCTGGCGATCATAGAGAGCTGTGCGAAAGTCGTGCAGTGGCTGAATCAATCATGTCAATTTATCGACTTCTTGCAGCTCTCCTAACGGTAGTAATAACAGTGGGTTTGAGCTGGAGCAGACCAATAATGGCTGCATTGCCACCTGGAAATGCTGTGAAAGATCCTTATGCAATTTTGCGAAACGCATTACCCATAGAACAGAAGGATCTCCGGGAGCTACAACACAACCTCGAAGAAACCAGCAATTTAGTAAGAGGGAATCGTTGGACTTCAGTAACAAAAGCATCATCTTCAAGTGAATTTCTATTAAACAAAAATAAAACCCAAATTTTAGATTCGATACCACAAAATCGTCGTCAAGAAGCCGAAGAAAAAATAGGCTCGCTAAAACAAAACTTAAACAATTTAAGCGAATTTGCTAGCCATAAAAACAAAAATGATTTTATCAATGAGCGCAGAGTAAGTCTCAAAAAGATCGGTGATTTAGAAGCTCTTCTTCTTGAAGATGATTTTCCCTATATAATCCCAGAAGAGTTCAACAATCTGCCTCGATTGCTAGGGAGAGCGAGTGTTTCAATAGAAACCACTAAAGGCAATATGATTGCTGTAATTGATGGATATAACGCACCACTTACCGGGGGAGCATTTATTGATTTAGCACTAAAAGATTTCTATGACGGACTGCCCTTTGCTAGAGCAGAGGATTTCTATGTACTGCAAACTGGGGATCCTAAAGGACCTGAAATTGGTTATATAGATCCATCATCTAACGAAGAGCGTCATGTACCTTTAGAAATTAGAATTCCAGGGAAATCAGACATAATTTACAACCAAACTTTTGAAGATCTTGGTCTCTTTACTCAAACACCTGTTCTTCCTTTCTCAACACTTGGAACACTGGGTTGGGCTCATTCAGGCCAATCTTTGGATGACGGCTCCTCACAATTCTTCTTTTTTCTATACGAAGCAGAACTTAACCCTGCTGGTAGAAATCTGATAGATGGACGTAATGCTGCATTTGGCTATGTAGTTGAAGGTAATGAAATCCTTAATGAGCTAGGCGTAGATGACAAAATCATTGCCATCAAAGTAATAGATGGAGCAGATCGACTAAAAACCCATGCTTGAGGCATAAAGCGTGCACGAAACTCTTGCTGAGATAGGGGAAAAAGAAATCCTGAATCGCCTTCGTTGCTTTATGCCTTTAGGGCAGATTGACGACGATACAGCAGAAATCAAAACTAATAAGAACAAGCTGCTTATCAATACCGATGTTCTCGTTGAAGATGTTCACTTCAGTAAAGAAACAACTTCTCCTGAAGATGTGGGATGGAAAGCTGTAACAACTAATTTTTCAGACCTTGCATCTAGCGGAACAGAAAAAATTTTGGGTATTACTGTCGGGCTAGTGGTTCCTCCTGACACATCTTGGGAATGGGTCAAAAGGCTCTACCAAGGCATAGATAAAGCTCTCAAACAATTTGGAGGAGAATTACTGGGTGGAGACTGTTCCAAAGGTCAACAAAAACTCATAGCAATCACAGCAATAGGAACACTCGGTCCATTAAGACTGCACCGATCAAATGCATTGCCAGGAGATCATCTAGTCACTAGTGGGCCTCATGGTCTTAGTCGATTAGGGCTAGCTCTTTTGGTATCAGACCCCATCCTCCAGTCTGAGTTCTTAGACGATACACTCCAAAAATTAGCCATTAAGACGCATCAACAACCAATCGCTCCATTAGCAGCACTAAGAGCTCTAGAAAAATGCAAACCCAAAGACACTCCCTGGAGAGCCGCAGGAACTGACAGTAGCGATGGATTGCTAATCGCTATAGAAAATATCTGCTTAAGTAGTGGATGCCAGGCAGTTTTAAGCCTGTCATCTATGCCTAGAAGTCAAGACTGGCCACAAGGATCCCATTGGGACGAATGGTGCCTAAATGGAGGAGAGGACTATGAATTAGTAATCAGCCTACCTCCAGAATGGGCTAAAGCTTTTAGAGAAACTTGGCCCACCAGTAAGACAATTGGAACTATAAGAAGCGGTCCACCTAAAACAATTTGGGAAACAGGCAAAGAAGTAAAGATTCTTCCTTGTTCAGGTTTTAAGCACTTTTAAAGCTCTCTATTTAAAAATAGAGAGCTAACAAACTTTTATGTACCTATTTCCATTGTTTAGACACAATTTCCGCTAAATCAACAACTCTTTGGCTATAGCCCCATTCATTGTCATACCAAGCAAGTACCTTAACCAAATTATCTCCAATAGACATAGTCAAAGCTTCATCAACAATAGTTGATTCATTAGTACCTGCGTAGTCAGTAGAAACCAAAGGAAGATCTCCATATTTAATAATTCCTTTCATTGAAGTTTCAGAAGCAGCCTTCAATGCAGCATTAACTTGTTCAGCATTTACTGAGCGACCGGCCTCAAATACCAAATCAACAGCAGACACATTAGGAGTTGGAACTCTCATAGCAATTCCAGTCAACTTTCCCTTCATCTGTGGATAAACCAAGGCGACAGCCTTAGCTGCACCTGTAGAAGTAGGAACAATATTCATAGCAGCTGCTCTCGCTCTACGAAGATCTCTATGACTATTATCCAAAATTCTTTGGTCTCCTGTATAGCTATGAATAGTGGTCATTAATCCCTTATTTATGCCAAAGGTCTGATCAAGTACTTTTACTATTGGCGCTAAACAATTAGTAGTGCAGCTAGCGTTACTTAAAATATTAAAATCTTCATGGCGATATTGATCAGCGTTCACACCTACAACATATGTTCCGACACCATCACCTTTTCCGGGTGCTGTAAGAATAACCTTCTTAGCACCTGCTTCTAAGTGTTTACTGGCACCAACATCAGTATTAAAAACTCCTGTAGATTCAATAACTAAATCTATTCCCCACTCCTTCCATGGAAGGTTTAGTGGATTACGGTCTGAGAAACATTTTATGGACTTGCCATTAATAATAAACGTGTCTTCACTATGACTAATCTCTGCATCTTTAATTTGACCGAGAATAGAATCATATTTCAACAAATGAGCACAGGTTTGCGGATCGGATGTGACATTAATACCTACAACTTCAATACCAGTATTGGCGCCTCGGCTTAACCAACAACGCATGAAGTTGCGACCAATTCGGCCAAATCCGTTTATCGCAACTCGTAGGGTCATGTTAAAAGCGGGTAAACCGCAAGGTCATTGGGCGCTGATCATACAGACATGCGATCCATTCTTTTATTTCTTTAACGTGCCCATGCCGAAAAGCCTGATCCCATCTAGAAGTTGATAAACCCTCTCTGTCTCATGTGATTAGTGATGTGAGCCTTCTAAGCAAGATTGTCTTATCTTTCAAGCCACTAGGCCAAAGCTCTTGGCAAGTCTGATCTCGAAAAACAAACCCATTCACTTCATAGGGATTGGAGGAATTGGGATGTCTGCCTTAGCTCTAATACTTGCAAATAGAGGCTATTCCGTCTCAGGATCTGATCAAGAAGGAAAATCCAACTTAAAAAGGCTCGCTAACCAAGGAGTCAAAATCTTTTCAAAACAGGTTGGAGCCAACATTCATTCGATTTATAAGAGTTCGACTGTCAAGCCGCTCATAGTTGTAAGCACAGCTATTCCTAATAGCAATCCAGAGATCCAAGAAGCAAAGAAAGCAAAATTAGAAATTTGCCATCGTTCCGATTTACTAGCGACTCTTATTAGCGAACAAGACTCTATTGCTGTAGCTGGAAGCCATGGAAAAACAACTACAAGCACGATAATTACTACATTGCTTGCATTGGCAAATGAAGACCCAACAGCCATTATTGGAGGCCTAGTCCCTTACTACAAAAGCAATGGTCATGCTGGGAAAGGAAGGTTACTGGTAGCAGAAGCTGATGAATCGGACGGGAGCCTTGTCAAATTTCGTTCCTCAGTTGGGATCATTACTAATCTTGAACTTGATCATAGTGACCATTACAAAAGCCTTGATGAGTTGATCAGAACAATGAAAGAATTTGGGAATAACTGTGAATTTCTTCTTGCAAATCATGATTGCCCAACTCTAAGGAAAAACTTCAAACCTCACGCTTGGTTCTCGATAGAAAATAAGGAGGGTATTGATTTTTCTGCATTACCTATTGCCATCAAAGGTGATCAAACAATTGCCAACTTTTACGAAAAAGGCAAAGCTATTGGTCAAATTGCAATACCAATGCCTGGATTGCACAACCTACATAACACGATCGCAGCTATTGCAGCATGTCGAGTTCAAGGAATTCCATTTAAAGAATTGCAAGCCAATCTTGAATTCATCAAAAGTCCAGGAAGACGTTTTGAATTTCTTGGCACTTGGGAAGGACGACAAGTCGTTGATGATTACGCACATCATCCAAGCGAATTAAAAGCGACTCTACAAACAGCTCGTTTAATCATTCAGAAAGGAGAAAGTCCTCTTCCTAAAAAGCCCAAAAGACTTGTTGCCATATTCCAACCGCATCGCTATTCAAGAACAAAACAGTTTCTATCAGACTTTGCATACGCTCTGAGTAAGGCTGATTTAGTCTTCTTAGCACCTGTATACGGAGCAGGTGAAGAAAAAGTTCAATTGGCAAATAGTGAAGATCTTGAAGCAAAAATCAAACAGATAGATTCACTCTTACCAATTTTTGTAGCTAAAAATCATCATCATCTAGCTCTCTTAATTAAAGAAAAAAGTGTTAAAGATGACCTTTTATTAATAATGGGTGCAGGAGATATAAACAAACTTTGGAAGTTACTAAACAATGCAGATCATCCCCCTCAATGCCTTCCTTCTCGCAAAGCGGCCTGACTTGCCCCAATGGGCTTACATTAAAACCTCTGGCTCCTTTGGCCAATTTCACGACTTGGAGAGTTGGAGGTCCTGCTGAATGGCTTGCAGAACCAAGTGATGCAGAAGAAATCAAATTCTTAATCAACTGGGCAAGAAAAAATAAACTGCCTTGCAGAGTGCTGGGTGCGGGATCAAACCTACTTATCAATGATTCCGGATTGCCTGGTCTCACATTGTGCATGAGAAAGCTTCATGGAAGCACCCTAGATAGATCTTCTGGCCTTGTAGAGGCCTGGGGAGGCGAAAACATTCCCACGCTTGCAAGAAGAGCAGCCAAAGCTGGCCTCCATGGCCTGGAATGGGCTATTGGCATTCCAGGGACCGTAGGTGGTGCGGCTGTAATGAATGCTGGAGCACAAGGAGGCTCTATTGCCGAAAGACTGGAATCTGTTTCCGTGATTCCTCTAGATGGCACAGAATCCTTTGATATCACTAGAGAAGAACTTAACTTCAAATATCGCTACAGCAGATTGCAAAATGAAAATCTATTAGTCCTATCTGCACGCTTCAGACTAGAGCCAGGCCATAACCAGCAAGAATTAACTGAAAGAACCAACCAAAACCTTCATAAACGGACAAGCAGTCAGCCATACCATCTACCTAGCTGCGGCAGCGTTTTTCGCAACCCTGAACCTCTCAAGGCAGGTTATATAATTGAAAAACTAGGTTTAAAAGGAACACAAATTGGCGGAGCTGAAATTTCTAAAATTCATGCAAATTTCATAGTCAATACAGGCAAAGCTTCTGCTGAAGACATCGATCAACTAATCAAGTTAATTCAAGAAAAAGTAAAAAGAGCCTATGGATTTCTACTTCATCCTGAAGTAAAGCGCCTTGGATTCCAGCAAAAGTATTAGTCTTTAGTCTCCTCCACTAAAACCATGGCAGGGTTCGGATTCCCAAATATCGGGCAACTCACTGAAGCCTTTCGTAAAGCTCAGCAAATTCAACAAGATGCTCAGAAACTCCAAGAAGAGTTAGAGGCTATGCAAATAGAAGGAAGCAGTGAGGATGGCTTAGCAAGCATCTGGCTATCAGGCAACCAACAACCTCTCAAGGTTAGGATAGATGCATCTCTAACAGAAAAAGGCCCAATCGAAACAGAAAAAGCAGTATTGGAAGCTCTTGAAAATGCTTATACAAATTCAACGAATACTATGAAAGGTAGAATGGAAGAACTTACGGGTGGTTTAAATCTTAATCTCCCAGGAATTAGCGATGATAATTAATGATTTCTCCTAAGAATTTCTTATAAGTATTATACCTCTCCCAAGTTTTTTCAACGCCACAACCCATTTCGTCTATATGCATACAATCACGAAATTTACAAGGATAATTAGCTAGCTGACTTCGAAGCTCAGGGAAAAATATTTGAAGTAGCTTTGGGTCCAAAGGTAATTTAGGCCTATTAAATCCAGGCGTATCAGCAATGCGAGCACCTCCTTCTAATGTATAAAGCTCAACATGACGAGTAGTATGTCGGCCTCGTTCGAGACGCTCAGATAAAGCCCCTACTTTTAACGAGGCATTAGGCAATAAAGCATTTAGTAAGCTTGTCTTCCCTACACCAGATGGACCACTTAAAACTGTTAAGGAGGAGTCTAATAACACTTGCTTAAATTCACTAAAACCTTGTCCAGTTATTGTTGAAATAGCAATTGTTTTATAACCCCAAGATCTTAATCTATTTAACTGTTCCTGAACAAAATCTTCAGACAATAAATCTCTTTTATTAAGAAGTAAGCAAACATCAAGATCATTTTCTTCAGCCGATATAAGAAATCTACATGCTTGGTCCAGGTCAAAGGTTGGTTTGCAAAAGGATAATACAACAATAACTTGAGTCACATTTGCAACGGCTGGCCTGCTCAACAAAGTTTTTCTTGGTTCAACTTTACTTACGACAGCTCTACTATTCTGCAAATTAATCGATTCTATCGTTACATAATCACCAACATTTACATAATCTCCTTGATAATCCAGCCTACTTCTACGAGTACATAAAAAGCGAACTAAGCCTTTAATATAAAAAGTTTTACTCAATAATTTCTGAGAAGGCAGATCTAATTCGACTTCTAGATAATTAGCTTTTAAAGCTACAACAATCCCAGAAAAAGTATTTTTATCAATTGATTCCACAAATCACCTTCATACTCAACCAGGCCTCTTCTTTGACAAGAACTTCTACCTCATAACCCTCTTTTCTTAATCCAGGTATAACCATTCTCTCTGGCTCCCCGCGATCTAAATCAACAATTAGAAATTGGTTTTGTTGAATGCTTTCTAAAGCAAGGCGACATCGGACAAAATTCAATGGGCAAGGTGTACCTCTTAGATCAAGATAAAACTTCTCTGATGATGAGCTTTGACTCATTAATCTTGACCAAACATTCGAGAAAATAAGCCACTATTATGATGATGATGTTGTCGACCTTTTGCAGAATAATGACCTGCTAACTTCTCAAGCAAAAGACGTTCTTCTTCAGAGAGTCGAGTTGGTAGCTTAATATTTACCGCAATACGTTGATCACCTCGAGCCACTGGATTACCCAACTTAGGAATACCTTTGTTCTCTAATGTAAGCACTGCGTTGGGTTGAGTACCAATAGGAATATCTAGTTTCGTTGGGCCATCAACAGTTTCTACTTCTATTGTATCTCCCAAAATTGCTTGTAAATAGCTGACATGAACTTCAGAAAAAATAGTTAGCCCATCACGACGTAATTTTGGATGATTTTTAACCTTTAAAAAAACATATAAATCTCCTGAAGGACCACCTCTTAAGCCTGCATTCCCTTCACCTGCAACCCTTAATCGGGTGCCAGTGTCAACTCCTGCAGGGATATTAATTCTCAATTTCTTACGAACCTGACTTACACCTTGACCGCCACATGAACCACATGGGTCAGCAATCACTTGTCCTGTCGCTCCACAAGTTGGGCATTCAGATACCTGCGTGAAACTTCCAAATGGAGTCCTTGTAGCACGACGAACCTGACCTGAGCCTGAGCATGTAGAACAATTCGTAGGGCCACTACCAGGCTTAGCTCCACTACCATTACAAGATTCACACGTTTCTAAATGAGGGATTTTGATCTCAGTTTCCTGGCCAAAAACAGCCTGATTAAAACTAATGTTTAAGTCATATCTAAGGTCATCTCCTTGCTGAGGACCACGACGTTGAGAACGACCTGAAGCAGGTCCACCAGCACCCCCAAATCCACTGAAAAAAGTTTCAAATAGATCCGCAAACCCTCCCATATCTCCCATATCAGGCATGCCAGCAGCACCTCCAAGGCCAGCCTCACCAAATTGGTCATAGCGTGCTCGACTCTGGGGATCAGCAAGAACCTCATATGCACGGCCTATCTCTTTAAAACGCTCTTCAGCTCCTGGTTCCTTATTAATATCTGGATGATATTTTCGTGCCAACTGACGATAAGCACGTTTAAGGGTGTCGCCATCAGAGTCTCTGCTAACTCCTAAAAGATCATAAAAATCTGCCATTACATTGATGCCATAGATTTTAAATTCAATTTAAATCTCATCTCATTAATCCTCAGAATTAGGTGAATTTTTATTGTCTGAAATAGAAGAAGATTTCTCTGGCTCTTGATCAGTTTGAGAAGAACTTTCTCCTTGCGATCCTGGGCCCATAGATACCTTGACTAAAGCATGTCTTAATACTCTGCCATTGAGATGATATCCACGCTGCATTTCATCTAAAACAGTACCTTCTGGCTTTTCATCGCTAGGTTCTCGCAAAACAGCTTCGTGCAATGTTGGATCAAATGTTTGACCAACTACACGCATTGGAGCTACGCCAAGCAATTTCAATACATCTACAAGTTGCTTATAAAGCCCTTGATAACTGCGATGCAAGGCTTGTGCTTCTTCTCCCTGAGGATCTAGTTGTTGACGAGCTCTTTCAAAATTATCCACAATAGGTAAAATTTCAGTCAAAGTATTACAAATCAATTGCTGCTTTAAGTCATCATTATCACGAGTTTGTCTTTTGCGAAAATTATCAAAATCAGCTGCAATCCGCATATATTGACTTCGCAAAGTTTCGTGTTCTTCCTCCAACTGTTGTAACCGTGCCTCATTATCCAACGGATTTTTAGCAGTCCCTGCAACCGAATCAGCTTCGGGTTGGATTCCTTCAGTCTTAGGCTTAGTTTCTGACTGAGGGTGAGTTTCTATATCGACTTCCCCAGAAGCAATAGATTCATCAGGGACAGAGGACTGTTCATTCAATTTGGCTTCTATCTCTGGCTGAGGAACTGATTGTGATCCATCAGTCTCAGAGTTTTGCGATGGGGATGGCACTTCACCACTCATGAGGCTCTGCTAGCAGTTTCTTATTTACATATGTTGGACGGCCAAGCGCAACTCCCACAAGCTGCGGAAACCGCACCTTTAATTCAAGCCACTCAAAACTCTCAGAGAAAGATAAAGCTATAAAGAATACTTAAATTGATGGGTCAAAAAATATGCTAACCAAAAAAATAAATAGTTAATTTAAGCCTTCTTTGACTTATTGAAGAGCTAGAAACTTAGTGAGAGCTATCTGCAATCGCCAGACCTGCGAGCCAGCCACTAGTCCAACAATGTTGAAAGTTAAATCCGCCAGTGACACCATCAATATCTAATACCTCACCAGAAAAATATAAACCTTTTTGCAAACGACTTTCCATTGTCACAAAATCAATCTCATTTAGTTCAACTCCACCAGCTGTCACAAACTCTTCACCATAAGGACCCTTATTAATAGTCTTGTAATGACTATTAACTAAATTAGTAAGCAATTGTTTCTGTAATTTTTTAGAGAATTCAGACCATCTAGTATCAGGGTCAATTCCTGCTTGATACAGCAAGCCAAGCCATAACCTTCTTGGCAACTTAGAGCAAAGTGGTAAAGCGCCTAAAGTTTTACGCGGATTTGAATTACGCTGAAAATTAAACAATGAGTTAGCCTCTTCGTCCGAAACACATATCCAATTCACAATTATTTCAGCCTTATAATTATCATAATATAATTGACGGGCAGCAAAGGATGTTAGTTTAAGCACAGCAGGACCACTTAAACCCCAATGTGTGAGCAATACTCTCCCAGTCTCTTTATATGTTTTTTGTGTAGTTATCAAACTAAGTTGGACATCATCCAATGCTATTCCAGAATTAGATTTTATCCAATCAGATTCAATAGATAAGGTAAACAAAGAAGGAACTGATCTTATAATACTATGACCAAAGGTTTCTGCTATTCGTCGTCCACTTGGATGGCCACCTGTAGCAATTAATACACTATTAGAAATAAAAGAGCGTTGATCTTTTAATTGAACAAAAAATTGTTTTTTATTCAAAAGTTCTATTTTTTCTACTAATGCTTTTGTAAACAGCTTGACTCCTGCAGCTATTGCTGACTCTCTCAAGGAATTAACAACAGATTCAGAAGAATTAGTCACAGGAAACATGCGACCATCTGCCTCAACTTTCAAATCCACACCTCTAGCAGCAAACCAAGACACTGCATCTCTTGTAGCAAAGCGATTAAAAGGACCCAACAATGGCATCTTTCCACGTGGGTAATTAACAATTAAATCTCTTGGATTCCAACAAGCATGTGTCACATTGCATCTCCCGCCTCCACTAAGACGCACCTTCTCCAAAGGCTTAGAAGAGGCTTCTAAAACATAAACAGACGAAAGGCCTTTCTCGGCAGCAGTAATTGCCGCCATAAAGCCTGCCGGGCCTCCACCAACGACAATCAGATCAACTACTTGGTCGGAAGATAAGTGCAACTCCGTTATTGCAATAGCGTTTACCTGTAGGTCTAGGCCCATCATCAAAGACGTGACCTTGATGCCCACCACATCGGCGACAGTGATACTCAGTACGAGGAACAATCAATTTGAAATCTACTTTGGTATTGATTGAATCAATTAAAGGTTCCCAAAAACTTGGCCATCCAGTGCCACTATCAAATTTTGCAGCAGAGGAAAACAAAGGCAAGTCACATCCAGCGCAATGAAAAGTACCAATTCGCTTCTCATCATTCAATACACTAGAAAATGGTCTTTCCGTTCCTTCTTCCCTAAGAACCTTATAAGCATCTGCAGGAAGGCGCTTACGCCACTCTTCATTAGATAAAGTCCATTCATCAGTATCGGCTTTAGATGCCGCCAAAAGTTCTAAGGGACGCAGAAAACTGCCAAAAAAACTTGTCACTAAGCCCATCAAAATTGAACGACGAGTCCAAAATAAAAAGTTGCTCTGCATAAAGTCAAAAAATTCCTGTAAGACTTTCCTTTTCTAAGACTGAACACTCTTCAGCCAAAAAAAAAGATGGTTGACAAATACATACCACGAACTCATCAATCCTATCGATTCAGCATTGCACCAATGATGGATTGCACAGATAGGCACTTCAGAGTCCTAATGAGACAGATCAGTCGTAGAGCTTTGCTTTATACAGAAATGATTGTGGCTCAAGCTCTTTATCACAGCAAAAACCTAAATGCATTGCTTGATTTTGACCAAATTGAACATCCCATTGCTTTGCAAGTTGGAGGAGATGACCCAAAACTATTAGCGGAAGCAGCTCGAATTGCAGAGGCTTGGGGTTATGACGAAATCAATTTAAATGTTGGATGTCCCAGTCCAAGAGTGCAATCAGGGAATTTTGGAGCCTGCATGATGGCCAATCCAAATAATGTTGCTCGATGTATTGAAGCAATGGCCAAGGCAAGTGATTTAGATGTAACGATCAAACATCGAATAGGAATCGATGATCTTGATAGCGATGAACTGCTAAGAGAATTTGTTGATCAAGTCTCTTCAGCTGGTGCACAGCGTTTTGCCATTCATGCAAGAAAGGCATGGTTAAAAGGATTAGATCCAAAACAAAATCGAACTATTCCACCCTTGCAATATGAAAGAGTTGCAGACTTAAAGACAAAAAGACCTCATCTTAAAATCGAACTCAATGGTGGCCTAGAAACACCAGAAGAATGCTTTGAAGCACTAAAAATATTCGATGGAGCAATGGTTGGGAGATCCGCATACTCACACCCTCTTCGCTGGCAAAAAATGGATGCAATGCTTTTTGGAGAAAAAGCAATCAACATCAAACCATCAGATGTGATTAAAGGGGTAATCCCTCACGCAGAACAACACCTCAAACAAAATGGACGTCTGTGGAATATTGGACGCCATCTTTTACAACTAGTTGAAGAAGTTCCAGGCGCAAGAGCATGGAGAAGAGACTTTGGAGTTAAAGCGCAAAAAAAAACAGCAGGTTTAGAAATTTTGGAAGAAGCAGCCCGACAACTAAACGATGCCGGGCTGTAAATCCTTATTAATCAAACTTCTGCGCCACCATAATCTCCCCCATTGTCCTCTCCAGAAAATCCTCCGCCGTCAGAAGCTGTTCCTCGTCGACGCCGACTACGGCCTCCTTCGTCTTGACCACCGCCAGTATCTGGAGAACCACCGCCATAACTACGATCCTCCCAACCTCTAGCGCCAGAAGCTCTATCACCGCCGCCGCCTGAGTTGCCGCCACCGCCATAGCCGCCGCCGCCTGAGTTGCCGCCGCCGCCATAGCCGCCACCGCCTGGGTTGCCGCCACCGCCATAGCCGCCACCGCCATAGCCGCCGCCGCCGCCGCCATAGCCGCCGCCTCCTCGACGAGGTGCACTTCCTCGAGGCTCCGCTTTGTTAATGCGCAATGGTCGGCCCATCATTTCAGCGCCTTGAAGCGCCTCGATAGCAGCAGCCTCAGCTGCTTCATCGGCCATTTCAACAAATGCAAAACCCCTTTTGCGACCAGTGTCGCGTTCTAAAGGGAGAGAACAATTTGCAACCTCACCAAAGGATGCAAACAATTCAATGACGTCTTCCTGCTCAGCGCGGAAGGGCAAATTGCCAACAAAAATACTCACTTTACTTAGACGAAAATGGACTAAATGAACTACAAATTGTCATTTGCGAATGATTCAAGAAAAAATCATTTCACTTTTGACTTCCATAGGTTAGCGGGAGAAGTGTATAGCTCACTCTTTTGAAGCACCAAGAAGTTTGCGCCAGTACTGCAACTGCTCTTGAACTCGTTCAAATCCAGTGCCTCCTTCACTGACCTTTGCAGCCACAACGTGCCTGGGAGCTATCTTTTGATAAATATCGTCAGCAAATGCAGAATGAATTTCTTGCCATTGCTCAAGAGTTAAATCTCTCAAAAGTATGCCCTTTGCTAGAGAAGTCTTAACGACTCGTCCAACTATCTGATATGCCTCACGAAATGGTACTCCTTTTGCTACAAGATAATCGGCTACATCAGTTGCATTAGAGAAGTCTGATTCAACAGCAGAAGTTAATCGATCAGGACAAAATTCCAAGCCTTCTTCAATTAAAATAGACATTGCTTGAAGCGAAGATTTAGTAGTGTTTACTGCATCAAAAAGTGCTTCTTTGTCTTCTTGCAAATCCTTGTTATAAGCGAGAGGAAGGCCTTTCATCATAGTTAACAAAGCCTGTAAATGTCCAAAGACTCTGCCAGTTTTACCACGAACTAATTCAGGTACATCAGGATTCTTTTTCTGCGGCATTAAACTACTTCCAGTAGCACAACGATCAGTTAAAGAAACAAAAGAAAATTCTTCCGAAGCCCATAAAATAATCTCCTCAGCTAAACGGCTAAGATGAACCATTATTAAAGAGGAAGCTGCCATAAATTCAATTGCAAAATCTCTATCACTAACAGCATCAAGACTATTTGCATAAATCCTTGAAAACCCAAGAGTCTCAGCTGTATGACGACGATCTATAAGGACAGAAGTGCCAGCTAAAGCAGCAGAACCTAACGGCGAAATATTTACTCGAGCTCTCACATCTAATAAACGCTCCCGATCTCTGCCCAGCATCTCGACATAAGCAAGAAGATGATGGGCTAAGCACAATGGTTGAGCTCGCTGAAGATGGGTATATCCAGGAATCAAGGTATTTGAATGCTTTTCAGACATCGTCAACAACGCTTTTTGTAATCGCTCCAGATCTTTATCAATCTCATCTATACGTCTTCTCAACCACAACCTCATATCAGTACCTACCTGATCATTGCGACTGCGTCCTGTATGCAGTTTTTTTCCGAGAGGTCCTAACAAATCAATTAAACGATGTTCAATAGCAAAATGAATATCTTCATCTTCAACACCTGGCTGGAACTGTCCAGAAGCAGCCTCAGTTCGAATAGTTTCAAGGCCAACTTCCAAGCGAGCAGCATCTTCTGAAGAAATCACTCCACAAGCTCCCAACATCCGAGCGTGCGCAATGGAACCGTCTATATCCTCTTGAAGCAAATAAATATCAAATTCAATAGAGGCATTGAACCTCTCAACAAAAGGGTTCAAACCCTCTTCAAACCTATCGCTCCAGGCTTCCGACAAAACCAAGATTCCATACCTGCTCTCTAAATAAAGCAGTTTGTGAACTAATTGTCAGGCCAAGAACCTTTCAAAGTAGGAAGCATTAATGCGTCGTTAACTTTTAGAACCACCATCGAAGCATCATCTTCCAACTGATGGTCTAGTCCTATAAAACGATCTAAACGAACAAATAATTGATCAAGAATCTCTTGCGCACCTTTACCACTCCGACAAGCCTCATCAAGAATGCGCAATAAACGCACTTCATCAAATCGATCGCCTGCAATTCCTGAGGCTTCTGTAACTCCATCGGTGTAATAAAGCAATACATCGCCAGGTTCTAAGATCACATGTCCACAGCCATAATCTGCTTCAGCCTGAAGACCTATCAATAAGCCAGGAGCATCCAAGCGGGAAATAGATCTTTGTTCTGCTCTCCAAAGCAAAGGAGGGTTATGTGCAGCATTTGCATATCGCAATCTGCGGGAACGTGGATCAAAATCAGAATAAAAAAGAGTCACAAACCTATGAGAATGAGACAAATCTTCTTGTGCTAATTGATTCAAATCATGCAAAATTCGATCAGGTGGTAACCCACTCAAAACTTCAGCTCGCAGCATTCCCCTAAGCATTGTCATCAACAGACCAGCGGGAACTCCCTTGCCCATCACATCTCCCATAACAAGAGCCCATCGACCTTTCTCTCTACGTCTACCAACCAAATCTGGGCGGGTAGGCATAAAGTCGTAATAATCACCTCCCACTTGAAAAGCTGGACGACATCGAGCAGCCAATTCGACTCCTTCAATCACAGGACAAGAATCAGGAAGCAATTGAGCTTGAATCTCAGCGCCAATGCTCAATTGCCTATCAACATGTTCGTGGCGTCGAGCATCCTGAAGAATTAAATCATTTTCAATCGCAACACCTGTTAAATCAGCAACTAGTTGAAGATGACGTCTGTGAACATCACTCCAAACCAATTCACCTCGAGGATCAAAAACATATAAACGACCCCGCTGTCTACCTCGAGCAACTAAAGAAGTAGAAAAAATACCTGCACCAGACATATGACGTTGGACAAGTCGATCCATCGCAAGAACTTGTTCTTCATCAGAACCAAATCCAAGTCTTTTACCTGCTTCGAATAAAGCCAAATGCCTAATTAAATCTTGATTTCTGGCAAGTGGTAATACTTGGAGCTGTTCTCGCCAAAGAGTTCCATCAGCGAGAAAAGGAACAAGTAAAGCCCCTTTCACTCCAACCAATCGAGAAGCAACTACAGGAACTAGCTCTAGGAAACGACTTAGGTTTGTAAAACTTCGAAGAGCAAATCCCAACGAGGTCAATAATTCTTGATTACATCTCTGCTCCTTCGACAAACTATCAAGTAATTCACGCAATGACGAAGAAGCCGACATTGCCGGAGGAATGCTGTTATGAAGAGAAGAACTAAGGGGTCTCCGTGGTGGTTTAGTACTCACTGCATAACCACTGCAGGATTAAAAACGTAGCAAGATCCATATCAAGAAACCGTCGATTTATCTTTTTGCCAAAAGAGCTTCAACAAATTCAAAACTATTAAAAGGCCTCAAATCTCTCAATCCTTCTCCTGCGCCTACAAACCTTATAGGCAAATTGGCTTCTGCAGCTACTGCTAATGCCACACCTCCACGAGAAGAACCATCCAATTTTGTAATTACTACACCCGTTAAACCTGCTGATTCTGCAAATGCCATAGCTTGACGCAATCCATTTTGACCTTGACTTGCATCTAATACCAGCAGAGATTCAACTACTGCCTTAGGAGCAAGTTTTTGAATGATCCGACGAACTTTTTGTAATTCGTCCATCAAATTATTTTTTGTTTGCAGCCGACCAGCAGTATCAACTAATAACAATTCAATTTCTTTTGACCTAGCAGCTCCAATTGCATCAAAAACAACTGCTGCAGGATCAGCGTTCACAGTCTGATTTGCAATGACTTGCACTTGACTGCGTTGACCCCAAATTTGGACTTGTTCAACAGCTGCTGCACGAAATGTATCTGCAGCAGCAATTAGCGCAGAATATCCACTGCGTACAGCAAGATTTGCAATCTTTCCAAGAGTAGTGGTCTTACCAACACCATTAACACCAACAAATAGCCAAATATTCAAAACATCTCGTTGGGGAGTAAGAAGATCAGATCCAGTAGCTTGAATAGGTTGATCAAGTATTTGACAAAGCTGTTGTTTTAAAAACCTAAGTCCTTCGTTTGCATCAATAACCTCTTCATTAAGACGTCGCCTCAATGCATCAAGAGCTTTATCAGTAGCATTAACACCTGCATCAGCCCTCAATAACAACATCTCAAGATCTTCCAACACTTCAGGAGTCAATGGATCGTCGCCAAATTTTTCTAACAGCTCAGTAACAAAAGACTGACGTGTTTTCTCAAGTCCCTGTCGTAATCGACTTAACCAATCAATCTCTTCTAAAGCAACTTTTTCAACTGTCTTACCTTGAGCCGCAAGAACCTCCGCTGACCAAGTAAATATTTCATCAAAATCTCCAAGGGTTGGATCTGCTTCTTTAATAAATTGATCTGAAGAATTAAGCTTATTTTCAGATAAAGCGTTTTGCAAATTACTTTGACTTTCAACCTGAATTGACTCAACTGTAGGTTCAGGCTCTTTATCCACTAGAGAGCAATTCGAAGAGTCGGATTCCTCTATTTTTTCTTTTTTTTGTTGCTCCTTTAATCTTTCATAAGCCTGTTTAGCCCAATTCAGAGAATCTATTGATTCTTTATCTATATCTGATTTATTTAAAGAAGAATCATCAGTCTTTGAATCTTTATATTCACGATTCAATTCATCGTAAATCATAATCAAGAAACTGTTGAAAAAGAATTTTGTAGTCTTCTTAAAACACCATTAATCATACGTCTACCTTGCTCATCACTATAGCGATTAGCAAGATCAACAGCTTCATTACAAGCTACAGCAACTGGTGTATCAAGATGAAGTAAGTCAACAACAGCAAGTCTCAAAATATCACGATCAATTTTCGGTAAGCGATGTAACCTCCATCCTTCCATTACATCATCAAGACGCTTATCAATATTCTGTCGGTATTCAACCACTAGCCTTACTCTTTCCATAGCTCCTAATCTAGTATTTTCTTGTTCACTCATAGCCAGTAAACGGGGGAAGTCAAGGCTGGTTGAAAGTCCATTTAAAACTAATTCTGCATCTACCAAACAACTCATTAAATATTGACGAATAGTGGCAATAGAAGCTTGGTCTGTTTCTTGAAGTTCACTGTCAAGAAGCTGTTCTTGCGCTATTTCTAATTTATTAGCGCAAGAATCTAAGCCTTCACGCCAATGCTGGTTAAGACCTTCCAAAGCATTATTCAGCAAGTTTTCAATAGTTAATGATTGAATATCTTTAATAGACTTATCTGATACTTGACCCAAGGTCAACAATGCTAACTCTCTGGCAATTGACCTTGACTGCATAATCAGAATAAAATATTGATTTTAGATCTAACTCTGAGAAGAAGAAGAAGGAGTTGGAGAAGTCCTCAACTGTGAAATCAAACTTGAAAAACTCCTATTTACAGGCACCTCTCTTTCATCTGGATTAACAATGCCAGCAGAAATTATTGTTCGAAAAGCATCTTCAACAGAAATATTCAAATCACGAACTGAAGATTCTGGAACTAATGTATACCAACCAGTCGTAGGATTTGGGGCTGTTGGAATGAAAACACTTAGCAATGGTTCGTCAAGCTCAGGCTGAAGAGAAGGGCCAACTAATCCAGTTACAAACCCTACACTAAAAAGACCTTCTCGAGGATATTCAACTAAAACAACTCTGCGAAATCGAGTGGAATTATCTCTTAAAAAAGTTTCTAATAATTGTTTAAGTGTTTTATAAACAGAACCAGCAAAAGGAATCCGAGAAAGAGTCCCTTCTCCAAATTCTAACAACCATCGACCAACAATATTACGAGCCATCAATCCAATTAAAAGTATTCCTAACAAAGGCACGGTTAAACCTAAAACCAAATTGATTAAATCCTGCAATAATGGATTAAGAGTAATAAATGGATTTAACTGTTTTGGAATGGAAGTCAGAAAAGCAAGAACAAAACGACTGACTATCGTCGACAGCCAAATAGTTGTGGCCAAAGGGATGACCACTAGCAATCCTGCTATGAGATCATTCTTGAGATCTTGCTGAAGCCTAGAAGCCAGCGGAAGATCCGGTCTGGGAGTGGACTGCACCAAGAAAATTCAGATTCCTTTGAAATTAGGATGTTTAACTAAGCTAACCATTTTTTATCAATATAAAAGCTTGAAAGACTGCGTTGAGGTCAAGGAACACAAAACCAGCATGGATTCAAACCTTCCTCCAAGAATACCCCGAATGAACTC
>QCRX01000002.1 GCA_003209275.1 Prochlorococcus sp. AG-463-P14 | reverse complement strand
AGACCTAAGTGACTAGCCCAACCCAATCGAGGTGATAGTTCTTCCGCTAAGGAATTCCATTTAGTAGGAACAAGAAAACCATCGATTCCTGAACGCACCAAATCCTTATAACCATTCCAGTCGGAAGCAACAACTGGTAAACCAGCTGCCATAGCCTCTGCAACTGCCAATCCAAAAGTTTCTTGTGTGTTATCTACAAGAGAAATTGCCAAATCTGCAGCAGCTAATGAATCAAGTTTGATTTCGTCCGAGACCGGTTTATCTCCTCCAAGTCGACAAAATTGCACATTTGGACATAGAGCTCTTATCTGTCTGAAATGTTCAGCTTGAAATGATGTGTCATCTGGGCCACATTCAATCAATACCAAAGGCTTATCTAATTGAGTTGCTGCAGCTTGAAGAACTTGGTAAGTAGACCAAGGATCTAACTTAGTGAGCATTGACAAGCGGCCAAGCCAAAGGACGACATGGCTATTACTATCAATACCTAATTTTTGACGAGCTATTTCTTTAGACAGAAGATCTCGACTAATTTGAGAAGTACCAATAGGCAAAGGGATTACAGGCAACTGAGGTCTATCAATGGACTTGGGTCGATCAACTTGCAATCGACTTAAAAGCTTTTGCTCCCGATCATCTATCACAGCCTCTAGAACTGCCTTCCCTGCGTGGCTAGTACAAATCACTGCATCCCACGGTCGAACTGGTTCAGTAACCAATTCCTCTATCAAAGTCATTGAGGCTGGTGTACTAAGCGTATGAATCTGGCCAATCAAGGAAAAAGCCGCCGAACCCACTAACGATCGCCAATGAGACCATCTCCCGATAGAAGGATCAGGAAGAAATAATGCTCCATGAGGCACTATTGCCTCCGGATTTATAAAATCTAGAAGATTTAATTCACCTGTATGTCCCGCAGATTTGGAAAATTCATACAAACCTTCCCTTTGCTCGGGGCCAGAAACAGCAAGTGTTAAAGGGTTCGCACCAGCCTGTTTAGCCCAAAGCCATAACAAAGTCTGTCCAGCAGACCTCCGACCATTCAAAGGGCCGCCATGAGGTAGTAAATCTGAGCTAGCTATCAGTACTGGCAGAGCGCTCACAGGCATTCAAGATTGGAGAATCAGCCTATGAGAAAAGCAAACCAATAGCCATGAAGTTGCTTCTAATAACTAATTTGTATCCACCCCAGGAACTTGGCGGATATGGAAGATCAATGGCTGATTTTGCCTGGGGGCTAAGAGAGCTAGGGCACACTGTAAAAGTCATTTGTAGCAATGCATCCTATTTAGACCCTCAAAACAACTCAACAAATGATTCAATTCAACGCAATCTTCTTTTAAAAGGCTCATTCAAAGATGGAGTCACTCATATATCAAATCTGCTGGAAAGAAGGCGGATTGATGAGCACAATAATCAAGTACTAAAATTTACATTAGAAAACGAAAATTGGGATGGAGTATTAATTGGAAATATTGACTTAATTGAGCATGAAATACTCAAAACATTAACAATAACTAATCTACCAGTCATACATCATATAGGATTTATAACTCCTCCATTTGATTCAATTTATGTACCATCTGAAAAGAATTATAAAATAGTTTCCGCGAGTAAAGCAGTTAGGGAATCTCTAGTGGCAGCAGGCTTTGCACGAAACGACTCAAATGTTATATATCCAGGTGCAAGAGTAGAGCTATTTGGAGAATCAGTAACTGGTCGGAAACTACCTAATCCCCCTGATGGCTCTTCATCTAGACCTCTTTGCATTGCCTTTGCAGGATTATTAATGGAAACAAAAGGCTTACATGTATTGGCTGAAGCGATCGTAAAACTACATTATAAAGGAATCTCTAGCAGGACTTTAATTGCAGGTGGTACCTTCCAAAAGGGTTACCAACAGGACTTGGAATATTTTTTAGATCAACATAATTTAAAAGACTCTGTTACTTTCACTGGCCGTTTAGATAGATCACAGCTAGCAAGATTCTTTAGATTAAGTCACGTATTTGTTTTCCCATCAATTTTTCCTGAAGCTTTTGGTATTGTTCAAGCAGAAGCAATGGCTAGTGGACTTACACTTATTAGCAGTGGTGTAGGAGGTAGCAAAGAATTAGTTGAACATGGAGTCAATGGCCTGCTATTCAACAATCAAGACTCTGACGACCTATGCGATAAATTACACACTCTATCAATGCAACCAGATTTAATCAAGAAATTTGGAGAGAAAGGGGAGCAGTTTGCACGGGAAAAATTTAGTACAATGACTTCAGCAAAAAAATTAGAAAATCTATTTAGAGAGTAAATTTCTAGTGAATTAGATCTTATTAGAAGCAAGAAAAGTTGAGAGTTTTTCCAAAGTAATTTTTTGATCCCAGAGCAGTGATTTTTGCCTTGCAGCTTTTGAATATTTCTTACGAGTAATCTTGTCATCTAAGAGTTTAATTACCTCATGCGATAAAGCTTTCGAATCATTCATTGGAATTAATAAGCCATTTTCCCCATGATCGATAGCCTCTGCAACAGGCATCCCTTCACTACCAACAATGCAGCAACCACATGCCATTGCCTCTAGCAAACTCCAACCCAAAACAAAAGGATAACTTAGATATACATGGACCCAACTTGCCTGCAATAAAGAGATTAATCCTGCATGATGAATCCTCCCTAAAAAATGAATTCTCTCCAAATCTAATTCACTGGAAAGTTCCTCAAGCATTACCTCTTTAAGCATTCTCCCGCTTGGATGACCTGCACCATATCCACCTTCATTATCACCAACAATTAAAATCCTAACCTGATTATTATGTCGTTGAATAGCGGGTAATGCACGCATAAAAATATCAAAGCCTCGAAGACGTTCTAAATTACGATTTACAAAGGTAATAGTTGGAATGTCACGAGTTATTTTTATACCTCTAACTTCAAAACTAACTCGGTCATTTGGACTGGCAAATTGAGTATCAATTCCTTCATGAATAACTTGCATTTGGTCTCCCTGAAACTCATTAGGAAAACTTCTGGCTTGATGAGAAGTAGGAACTATCCAAGCCGATGCCTGGTCAAGTGCAGCTCTAGTAAGAGTATTTCGACAAACATGTTCTAACTTTTGATCTAAACCAGGCAAAGGCTTTTCCGGATCAATGCCCCAACCAGAATGTTCAGGTTTAAGCCACATTTCTGGCCAAATAATTTGCGGAATAAGAGGCCAAACCTCTTTTATACCTAGTGTTTCACCCCAACCACTATGTGCACAAATTAAATCTGGCCTCCATCCTTCTTGGCGAAGTTGCTCACAAATTTTTGCGACCCGATCAGCTCTTTGAAAAACCTCATGAGCCAATTGAGATGGATGAGGTAACCCACTCTGAGGTTTAGAAGGTTCCTTGTAGCGAAAAACCCTAAATTGAGCAGGTAAAGGCCTTTGGTGCGAACAGATCGCTACAAGCTCATGGCCTTGATCATGTAAAAAAGGGGCCAATTGTCTGAACTGACCTGGGAAGTTTTGATGAATTAGAAGAAGCTTCACTCGCCTAATCCAGAAAAATTATCCATTTTTAGTATTAGCAGAACTTGCCTTTTGACTCTGAGAACGAACCATACAAATAAAGCTTGTGCCCCAATGCTGTAATTCCAACCAAGCTGCATACTCAAAGGCAGGCTTATAAAGGGTAAAGGTCTTTGCAATACCCAGGGTTGCCGCACTCTCAAGAGGTGAAACATAACTTGTATCTCCATCCTGCCAAAAAGTTTGCTTAGTCCAATGCTTCAACTGACTATGCGTCAAAAAGAAACATCCAGCATGAGGATTCAAAGGAGATTCATATCGAATTTTCCCTGCAGGCGAACCCGCTAAAAAAGGTTTCGGAGGATTTGGAATAAGAGAAGCAAGATCGTTTTCTGGTACAGGTCCATCTATATACAATTTATCAATCTGATTAGGCCAATCATAAAATTCCATTCGATGAGGAAGAATCACTAAATGATTTCCCAACTCCTGGTTTAACCAAGAGATCTTATGAAAAAATAAAGGGTCATGAATAACTAGATCATCTTCCATGTAACAGTAAAAATCGTATTTCTTATCTAACTGAGAAGCCAAATAAACTTGTGCCTCAAAGCCTAGTTTTAAAGAGTTTTCAGGGTTCGTAACTACTTCTTCATAAAGATCTGAATATCTCTCATCAAGTAGTTCAAGTACAGAATTTGTGCCATCAGTAATAACCTTGACATCAATAACGTGACCTAATCCGTTGTTAACTGGCTTGATTTTCAATGTAGAGAAATCAACAGTACCCTGCAAATGCGCTAGACGTCGCAATGCCAACAACTGCGACTGAAGTCCATATTTCCTTGGATTTGGATCAGGCCTAAGGGAAGCGTGCCTACCACTTCCTTTAGGGTTCCAATGGTGCACTATGGCAACCAAGATCCGCATTAAAAAAGACCCTGAATTGCCCTAAAGCTTCTCATGATGTGGAAATGGTGCAAGTGACTACCAATCAAACAAATTTAATTCAGATCAGGCTTCTGCCAGGACAAAAGCCTGAGATTACCTTGCCTCCAGACACTTCACGAGTACAAGCTCGCCTTCAACCTCTCTTGCAATTGGGGGAAGTAGTTACGAATGAGTTAACAAATAAAGGATCCACAGGAGTCATAAGAATTCAAGTCCATGATGAAGATCCAGAAATACCTTGTCTTCGTTTTGACGCCCCAAATGGTGACTTACTTGGACCACCCCTAATACCTGATCCATATTGCCTAGCCTCACATGGATATTCGCAACTAATCGAAGAATTTGAAGAAAACAATCCTCTTCCTAAATGGGAGGAGAGAATGAACATTGCATTTTGGAGAGGCTCTACAACAGGCCATCCTTCACTTAACGTCAAAACACTGAAATCTCTACCTCGTTATAAACTCTGCTCAATAAGCAATGAAAATCAAACGCTTCTCGATGCGCGTTTCACCGCAATCGTCCAATGCAACTCAACAGAAGAACTCGAGGCAATTGAAAAAGTTCTTCACCAGGAAAATATTGTCGCTCCGCGTAGCAGTCCCTGGCATGGTGCTCTCCATAAATGGCTCATAGATATAGACGGGAATGTGAATTCTTGGGGCCTCCTCTGGAAACTAGCAAGTGGTAGCTGCGTGATTCGAATCGATAGCAAAAGGATGCAATGGTATCATCAACTCCTCAAGCCAATGAAACACTTTATCCCTATAAAGTCAGATTTAAGCAACTTAAAACAACAACTAATTTGGTGCAAGAGAAATAACAATCGTTGCAAGGAGATCGGATCTAATGGAAAACGATTAGCCAAGGAAATAGTGAATAGTTTAGATTCTGATATTAAAAATTCAATTAAGATTTATGCAGAAAGATGGTTGAGCAAATATTGATGAAAGCTATTTGCCTCCCTGTCTGGAATAGGGTTGATAAACTAAAAGAAATACTTAGGTGCTTACAAAAGCAGCGCGGCATAGAGTCCTGGAAAATCTTCATACAGATCGATCCATCTAACAAGATGGATCAAATAATTTTCACAATTAAAAATTCAAATCTACCCTGCAATATCAATATCCAAACTAATTCAATATGTCTTGGAGTAAGAGGAAATACATTTAAGTCTATAGAAAGAGCCTTTCAAGAAGGTGCAGAACATTTTCTATATCTGGAAGAAGACTTAGAAATTAGTGATGATGCTCTAGATTTTGTAAACCTATCGCTATCGATACCCAATTTTCAAAATAGATTTATTGCTGGTAATCTTCACTTCTCAGGTTGTTCAAATCATGCCCATATTCAAATCCCGAAGAAATTAAATCCTGCATGGAAACATATAGGAATTAATAGTCAATTTATATCTAGTTATGGATTATTTTTCTGTCGAAAACAGTTCGAGACATTTATATCTCGTTATTGGTGGAACCACCCATTGAAGATTCGAGATCTTAGAGGGAATAAAGGAGCAGGTTGGGACTACTCACTATCTGAAGCAGTATTAGACAACAATCTCATTTGCCTTCAAAGCCTGCTCCCTAGAGTTCGACACAATGGTATTGAAGGTGTCCACTGCACTCCAGATGAATACCAAAAAGGATGGGATAAAGCTGATTTATGGACTGGGCATGAAAGTTTAAAAACTATCTTTGACATCAGCCCAAACGAGTCGATTCTTGGCGAACTAGGAGCTTTTGTGACTATGGCGAGTCAATGCTGGACACTGCAAAAAAACTGGCTAAAGCAAGATAAAAATCTTGTCGAAGTAGCCAAAACGCTAAAAAGTCAACTTCTATGAGTAGCTGGACTGGAATTGATTGGATCAACTGTGGAAGTCGCCTTAGCGAACAAGATCCTTGGTTAGCTCAAAGGACGATGGCTCATGGAATTTGCAAAGATTCAGATAAATTCGCCGCTTATTTTAATTTAGGGATCGCCCTTCATTTACAGAAAAGACCTGAGGCTGCAATACGTGCATATCAAACAAGCTTAAACCTTGCAAAGTCACCGAATCAATCAATCCTCTCAAATCTTGCTCATGATCTTCTTTTGACTGGAGCATTTGAAGAGGGTTGGAAAGTATATGAAATGCGATTTAAGTCAAAGCAAAATGAATTCTTCGAAAAAAGATTGGGTTCTCCCTGGCAAGGTCCAATCCAAGGAGAATCATTACCAACAAATCTTATATTAATTTGTGAGCAAGGTTTTGGAGATACATTTCAGTTCTCAAGATTCGCATTAACAATGCAAGAAATGGGTGTAAATATAAGTTTCTTTTGTCAAAGAGAGCTTGTTAAGTTGATACAGGAGGGTACGGGAATAAAGTACATCAGTAATCTCTTAACAAGTGATCAATTAGAGGGCAAGCCATCTTGGTGCCCTCTCTTAAGTATGCCTAATAGGCTAGGGGTAGATGCTACAAATATTCCATCTCAATTCCCGTATATTAATGCTAATAAACAAAGAACTCTTCAATGGAGAGAGTATTTAAAAAGAAAGCAAAATCATCTCCTAATAGGCCTACACTGGCAAGGTAATCCTCAATATGAGCTTCCTATTTATGCACGAGGAAGATCAATGTCTTTCAAAAACTGGCTCGGACTCAGTGGAATTCAAGGAGTTGAATTTGTCTCTTTGCAGAAAGGAGTTGGGCAAGGCCAATTAGAACTAAATAAAGGGCTTAACTTTGTAGAAGGGCAAGAAATAGTAAATAGGTCGCTTGATTTCAGAGACACAGCAGCTGTCATAGCTCAGTGTGATCTCATAATAAGTACAGACAATTGCATTGTTCACTTAGCAGGTGCAATGGGAGTGCCTACTTGGGTTGCATTGAAATGGATTGCGGAGTGGAGGTGGGGACTTGAGGATTGCAATAGCAACTGGTACCCATCAATGAAATTATTTCGTCAGCCGAGTTCAGGAGACTGGAAAAGTGTTGTGAAGAATATGAGAAAAGCCCTCATTAGTGAATTCAATCTAAAGAACTAATCTTGCATATACATTAAATCTAGCCACCTGGAAGCAACATCTTTCCAAAGCCTCAGAGGTCTATTACTAATGTCATGTTGAAGCTTTGCGAGGAGATCCTTATCAGTAATTAAACATTTCATTCCATCTCTAATCTCTCTCCATTTGGAAGTATTTACCATCAAACATCCTCCAGCCAAGGCTAATTCAGAAATTGCACCATTATTACTACAAAGACAAGGTCGATGATGCCAAATACTCTCTGCAACCGGCAATCCATATCCCTCTTCAAGAGAAGGAAATACGCAGAAGATCGCCTTGCTGTAAAGCTCTAACAATCTTTCATCACTTGCTTCCTTCTCCCAACGCAATGGCAACCCTAACTGCAATGCTCGTTCTACTAAATTCACAACTTGAAGATCGTTAGGCCATCCAGCAAGAACCAAATACAGATCAGGAGGCCAATCTCCAGAAGCAACCAATTCAACAAAGCCTTTCATTAATGCACAGTGATTTTTTCTAGGTTCTAAAGAACTCACACAAAGAACAATAGTTCCTTCCAAAGTCTCAGGTAAACGTTTTGCACCTGGGAATTCTTCTGCTAATGGGACCGTCTCAAGTTGAGCCTTAGGGGTCAAATTCTCTTCATCCCAAAGTTTTTTGAGATGTCGCGCAGTGGTCTCCGAATTGGCCAGAACCAAATCGAAACTCGCCAAATCTTTCATATAGTGATAATGAGCCATATAAGTTCTATTTCCTCTGAGGCCATAAAAATGAGGGAAACGAACTGGTATCGCATCATGAAAAAGCCAAACAACTGAAATTGCATGCTGCTTGGAAACTCTAAGAAGATCTTCGCCACTAGGATTAAATGGCCCACTAACAAGCTCAGGAATAATCAACCAGCTTGCTTTAAAAATCCTCTTGGAAAGTGGAATAGATCCATCAGCCCATTTCTCTTTACTAGGGCCATTCCATTTTGATAAATGAATACGATGATCTGTATTTGCTGGCTCTAAACATTTCAACGAACGGTTCCATATCACTGGCTGCAAAGAAACACCTAACTCTTGAAAAGCCCTGGCCAAAGATCTAACACAGCGTTGAATACCCGTATTTCTCTCAAATCTACAGGTATGATCAACATATATTAATAACGATTCACTTGATCTAATTGTGTCATTTAAGGATTGCATCACAACACTTCAGGAATTAAGAATGACCCAACCTTTGGCCTTTATAGCCTGATCGATATTGTACTTTTTTGCACCAATCAAGATTTTCTAAATACCAAATCAAAGTTAACTTAATCGCTGATTCAAAGTTATATGAAGGTGTCCATGCCAATTGATTAGAAATTAGATCAGCATTAATTGCATATCGCTGATCATGGCCTGGACGGTCAGGAACGAGTTTAATTAAATTAGAATAGGGTTTCGGCAAAGGTTTAATATCATCTAATAAAGAGCAAATTACCTCTACTACTTGACGATTTGTACGCTCATTATTCCCACCAATGCAATATTTTTCTCCTGGATTACCTTTAGTTGCAGCCAATAAGAGGGCATCAACATGATCTTCAACATAAAGCCAGTCTCTTATATTCAATCCGTCTCCATAAAGAGGAATTGGCTGACAGGAGATTGCTTTGAGTATTACTACAGGAATTAACTTCTCAGGAAACTGCCAAGGCCCAAAATTGTTAGAACAATTGGTTATTACGACTGGCAATCCATAGGTGTGATGCCATGCACTTACAAGATGATCACTAGACGCCTTTGTAGCGGAATAAGGACTTCTAGGATCATAAGCAGTCTTTTCACAGAAGCGGCCTTGATCACCAAGAGAGCCAAATACTTCATCAGTACTTATATGGTGGAACCGAAAAGCCTCTTGCCGCTTCATAGATAAGCTTCCCCAATGAAGTCTTGCCGCTTGAAGTAAGTTAAAAGTTCCGATAATATTGCTATTCAAAAAAGCTTCTGGAGCATCAATAGATCTATCAACATGACTCTCAGCTGCTAAATGCAGAATTAGGTCTGGATCTGCTTGGTTTAAAGCGTTAATAGTCGCCTCTGAATCGGCAAGATCTACTTGTAAAAAATGATATCGCTTTGTCCCAGATTCCCCTAAATCTTTAACAACAGATTTAATTCCATACAAATCACTAGCATAACTAATTTTATCTAAATTAAAAACAATTGAATCTGTATCCTTTAAAAGACGCCGAATTACAGCTCCCCCTATAAATCCTGCACCACCAGTAACAAGAATTCTACGATCTTCTCCTAATAAATAAGAAACATCAATCAAAGATTTTAACTCCTAATAGAACAAAAAGATGATGAGCTTGGCACTTCAACTTCACTTACAGTAATTGCCGTAGCACTTGTGCAAGAGACGTCCGCCAATATGGCTGGTCCAAGTTAAGAATTTCTGCGGATCTATCGCAATCAAGAACTGAATAATTTGGCCGCTTCGCGGCAACGGGGTATTCAGAAGATTTAATAGGTTTCACAACGGCAGTATTACTTAATAAGCCCAGTCCAACTGCTAATTCACCTATAGCAACTGCAAAGTCATACCAACTCGCAACTCCAGCATCGCACCAATGCAATCTTCTAATCTGATTCGAATCTTCTTTTAAAAAAAGAGAACGCCAGCAGGCCAATGCAAGTGATTGGGTTGCTGTTGGACAACCCACCTGATCTGCTACGACTTGCAAAGGTTCTCCTTTTGCCGCTTTTGAAGCATGCAAATTCAACATGGTTAGGCAAAAATTCTGCCCAATCGAACCATAAACCCAACTTGTTCTAAGTAAACGGGCTCCAGGCAATTGCAAAGCAGCTTTTTCTCCTGCAGCCTTTGAAGCCCCATAAACTCCCAATGGATCTACTGACTGATCTACTCCGTAAGGGTAGCTTTGACGTCCGTTAAAGACGAAATCAGTACTTATCTGAAGCAATCTCCCATCAACTTCTGCCAATGCTTCTGCAAACGCCTCTGGAGCCCCAGCATTTACCGCATAAGCTAATTCTGGTTCACGTTCAGCTTTATCAACCGATGTATATGCACCTGCATTCAAGACCCAGTCTGGTCTCAACTCAAAAATAGATTGTCTACAACTTTTTGGATCTGCCAAATCCAATCTTGAACGATCAAGAGTAATTAAATCAACATCTAAAGGAGAACTATTCACAAGCGCATTTCCAAGCTGACCTGAGGCACCAGTAAGTAAAACCTTCATCCGAAAAACTCCTTAGATGAAAGATCCTGCATTAAAGATGCTTCACCATCTTTGATAGACAGAGAGAATGGACAAGCAATATCAGGCCATTTAATCTCCAATGTGGGATCATCCCAGCGAATAGAGCGTTCAGACTCACGACACCAGAAGTCTGTTGTTTTATAAAGCACATCAGCAAATTCAGATACCGTTAAGAATCCATGGGCAAATCCACTAGGTATCCACAACTGCTGATGATTTTTACTGCTTAACTCAACTCCAACTACATGGCAAAAAGTTGAAGATCTAAGACGTAAATCTACTGCTATATCGAATATATTACCTGCTACACAACGAACTAATTTTGCTTGAGAATGTGGTGGCAATTGATAATGCAAACCTCGTAAAACACCAAAAGATGATCGCGAATGATTATCTTGGACAAAAATCTGAGGCTTTTGTCCATCTTCTTTAAGGGTTTTATTTAGACAATTTTGATTCCAACTTTCAAAGAAAAAACCTCGATCATCTCCAAATACATTTGGACTCAAAAGTAATGGACCATCTACAGGTAAACCTTTGAAGCTAGTAAGTTTCTTAGCTTCCATATGGAGTAGCTAACCGAGAAGTTTGCAGAAGCTGCAACAAATAATCACCATAACCACTTTTCCGTAAAGGCTCCGCAAGTTCCTCTAGTTGATTATCAGTAATCCATCCCTGCCGCCAAGCAACCTCTTCAGGGCATCCAACCTTTAATCCTTGGCGATGCTCAAGAGTTCGAATATATGCACTTGCTTCATGCAATGAATCACATGTACCAGTATCAAGCCATGCCATTCCACGTCCCATCAATTCAACTCTCAAAGAACCTTCTTCTAAATACTGACGGTTTAAATCAGTAATCTCCAATTCGCCCCTTCGCGATGGTCTGACTTTCTTAGCTCTTTCAACAACTGACTCATCATAAAAATAAAGCCCAGTTACTGCATACGTACTCTTTGGTTTTAAAGGCTTCTCTTCAATACTTAAAACAGTTCCATCAGAGGAGAACTCAACGACTCCATATCTCTGAGGATCCCTTACTGGATATGCAAACACTGTTGCACTAGCATCAGATTTTGCACTTGAGACAAGCTGAGATACCAAGTCCCCTCCATGAAACAAATTGTCCCCAAGAACCAATGCAGCTGGAGATCCTTTCAAAAAATCAGCCCCAATCAAAAAAGCTTGTGCTAAACCATCAGGACTTGGCTGCACTGCATAACGAATAATCATCCCCAACGTACTCCCGTCACCTAATAAGTTCTGAAAGGCTTTCTGATCATTAGGGGTAGTGATTATCAATACTTCTCTAATACCCGCAAGCATCAAAGTCGAGAGCGGATAAAACACCATTGGCTTGTCATAGACAGGAAGTAATTGCTTACTCACTGCTTTTGTAATCGGATGCAATCTGGTTCCAGTCCCACCAGCGAGGATGATGCCCTTATGAGTCATGTTGACCTAACACTTTAAGGATGCTGCCATGAAGCTGAAAAAATGGGAAAAATAGTCCTCATCAAACATGCCCAAGGTGCACCAGGGCTACGCTTCCTAGGTTTAGGACCCGCTCTGAAGCCATGTAAGGGCATAATCAAACTGCAAGAACTACTTGAAAATCATGCATTCTGGGCTGGAAGGCGTCACAAAGCAAAACTTCGACTTCTTTTAGCGGGAAGCACAGCGGTTGTAAGTGTGTGGCAAGGGAAACGCATGGTGGCTTTTGGTAGAGCTACAAGCGATGGAATTTATCGAGCTGTTTTATGGGATGTAGTCGTAGCTGAAGATCTGCAAGGTCAAGGCCTAGGAAGACAAGTTGTAGAAGCACTTCTTGAGACTAAAGCTCTGCGAGAAGTCGAACGGGTGTACTTAATGACCACACAATGCTCAAAGTTCTACAACCAACTTGGTTTCCAAAAAGAAGAGGATCAAAGCCTCCTCCTAAGAGAAATAGCAAAAAGTTAACTAAAAGCGGATGAAGAGATTCGAACTCTCGACCCTCTCCTTGGCAAGGAGATGCTCTACCACTGAGCTACATCCGCAAAACGCGTGGGTTTTTATTCCCCTATTCGACCAGTGAAGCATGCCTTAAGGATGGTAACTCAGTCAATCTCAACCTCTTACTTAGAAGAATTAACTTTATCAACCACTTTCATCAAAGAGCCCATTTCCAATGCTTGTAATGCGTAGGACCAACCAAGATTGCTCTTAATTCCAGCTCTCTCTAAAGCCTGTTGCAAAGTATCAGTAGTCAAAACTCCAAAAATAATCGGGATGCCTGTTTCCCTTGAAACTGTTGCGATGCCTTTACTAGCTTCCGCTACAACAACATCAAAATGCGGGGTATCCCCTCGGATTACTGCACCAAGAGTTATGACTACTTCATAGCGATTACTTTTTGCTAAAGCTTGAGCTACTACAGGCAACTCAAAAGAACCTGGAACCCAAGCAATATCCAATTGTCCACTTGTGGAAGAAGTATCGACTCCATGCCGCGAAAGACAATCCAAGCATCCACTTAAAAGTTTGCCTGTTACCAAATCATTAAACCTTGCTACTACAACTGCAATCCGCAGATCAGTTGAGTCGTTAAAACGTCCTTCAAAAGTCGCCATTTGTTATGAAAAAACCTCTTAGCTCCTACCAGAGTAGGAGCTAAGAGGTTTTAGACAAACTTAGAAGGTGTTTTTAGCCTAATGGACCTGTATATCCAGATACTCCTTCAATCTGATGTGCAATGAACTCAGCTATGCCTGCGTTCAATAAAACAAGGTGAAACCAAACACCACCAATAATCTCGATTCTTCTGATCTCGCCATTACGCCTATTGGAAGGGTCCTTTTGAGTCATATAAAGCACAGGTACGCCTATCACAAGAATCAATGAAGCAAACAAAAGGGCGTTCGCGGCGATGCCTGAAAAGAACTGCATGGGTAATGGGGCGAAGGAGCCAATGCTCTCAGCATTCAATAATTGTCCCATGTATTACATCCTGATTGATAAAACTTGCCCTTGAGTGTCGCGAGGCTTCACATGGAAACAAAATCATCGCCTTTACTATGCGACATATACCAAAGAGACGACATATATGACTGCCGACTCTGATTCCTTGCAGGGCAGCTTGTTTGAGGAGGTCATAGAGGCTGTCACCGAGCAAAAAACAGCTGCTAAACAACCAGAATGCATAGAACACGAACTTACTGATAATCAACTCACCGAAGATGCAAAAAATAGGCCCAGAACTCGAGATTCATCAGAAAAGCAAATTCAAAACACACACTCAGACCCAAAATCTATCGATGGGAAAGAATCTGAGGAAGACCTCCCACCGTGGTCTCATCACAGTCTGATAGATATAAAACAACTCACACCTGCATTACGTCACTACGTAGAACTCAAGACTAAAAATAGAGAAAGAGTTTTGCTTTACAGGCTGGGTGATTTCTTTGAATGTTTTTTTGAAGACGCAATTCTTCTATCGAGACTTCTAGAGCTAACTCTCACAAGTAAGGAAGGAGGAAAAGCTATAGGTCGAGTCCCAATGGCAGGCATTCCTCATCACGCTGTAGAAAGATATTGCTCAGAACTAATTAAGCGTGGATTCAGCGTTGCTCTATGCGATCAATTAGAAACAACTGCGAGCAAAGGAAATCTTCTTAAAAGAGATATCACTAGGGTTCTCACACCAGGGACAGTGATTGAAGCAGGAATGCTTCAATCAAACAAAAACAATTGGTTAGCAGCAGTTGTAGTAGAGCCTGCTGAATCAGCAAAGTCCTTGCAATGGGGCCTAGCTTGTGCAGATATCAGCACTGGTGAGTTCCTTCTTTATCAAAGAGAAGATAGTGACTTATTACTTCAAGAATTGACAAAGCTTGAGGCAGCCGAAATCATTTGGGGAGAATATGAAAATACTTTTAAAAATCTATGGTGTCCTGACCACCTCAATCTAACCGTCATATCAAAGACAAATTTCAACCAACTTGAAGCAGAATCCGCTCTAAAAAACCATTACAAATTAACCACTCTGAATGGCTTAGGACTAAATGAAACTCCGTTAGCACTCAAAGCTGCAGGAGGCCTAGTGGGATATTTAAATGAAACTCAACCAGCAACTCTTAGCAACTCAATTAATTCAGATTTAAATGTAAATCCAAATAAAACATCCCTTACTCTTGATTTGCCCCGAATCAAATATGTAGGCGATCATCTAATACTTGATGCTCAAACTCGTCGCAACCTTGAATTAACCAGCACTCAACGAGACGGACAATTTCAGGGCTCTTTGCTGTGGGCTGTGGATAGAACACTTACAGCCATGGGAGCACGATGTCTTCGCAGGTGGATCGAAGAACCCCTAATAGATGCAACTGCAATTCGTGCCAGGCAATCAGTAGTCAGCAAATTGGTTACAGATAGATCTCTAAGGAAAAACCTTAGAAAAACACTCCGCGCAATGGGAGACCTTGAGCGACTTGCAGGCCGAGCTGGAGCAGGTCAATCAGGAGCTCGAGATCTAGTGGCTATAGCTGATGGATTGGAACGCCTTCCTTCGTTAGCAGAACAATTACAGGCTCTCACAGATAAAGTTCCTAACTGGTTTCTCAACCTGCGTAAAATAGATCAAAATTTAATAGAATTAGCTTCTACTATTAGACATCAATTAATCAATAATCCACCACTAAGTTTAAGTGAGGGTGGACTAATAAATGACCAAGTTGACCCTATATTGGATGGGTTAAGGAATCAATTAGATGATCAAAATGAATGGCTTAGGAGCCAGGAAATGCAAGAAAGGAAATTAAGTAATAATCAAAATTTGCGTATCCAATATCATAGAACTTTTGGTTATTTTTTAGCAGTCAGCAAAGCAAAAGCAATAACAGTTCCGGAACATTGGATTAGACGACAAACTCTTGCTAACGAAGAAAGATTTATTACTCCGGATTTAAAAGAAAGAGAAGGAAGAATTTTCAATACAAAAGCACGTTCAGCGCAGCGAGAATATGAAATTTTTTGCAATCTTAGGGAATTGGTAGGCAAGCAAGCAAATTCTATTAGGGTTGTTGCACGTAGCGTCGCCGGCTTGGATGCTTTAACAGGCTTAGCAGAAGCAGCGACTGCAAATTCATACTGCCCTCCAAAAATTTTAGAGAACAAAGATAGCCACATTCATAAATCTCGTATAATTGAAATTGAAGCTTGTAGGCACCCAGTAGTAGAACAAATACTAGTTGAAGAAAGTTTTCAACCTAATGATATTAAACTAGGAGAGGGAAAAGATCTAATGATTCTTACGGGTCCCAATGCAAGCGGGAAAAGTTGTTATTTAAGACAAATTGGATTAGTACAATTATTAGCTCAAATAGGAAGCTGGGTTCCTGCTAAGCAAGCTAAGCTTAGTATTGCAGATCGTATTTTTACAAGAGTAGGAGCAGTTGACGATCTAGCTACAGGACAATCAACATTTATGGTTGAGATGGCTGAAACAGCAATTATTCTTAATCATGCGACTACTCATTCTTTAGTTCTTTTAGATGAAATAGGTAGAGGCACTTCAACTTTTGATGGTCTATCAATTGCTTGGGCTGTTAGTGAATATCTTTCCAAGCAAATTAAATCTAGAACAGTTTTTGCAACTCATTATCATGAACTTAACTGCTTATCTAAAAACATAGATAATATTGCTAATTATCAGGTTCTTGTGGAAGAAACAGGCGATGATCTTATCTTTCTACATCGTGTCGTTGAAGGTGGAGCTAGTCGAAGCTATGGCATAGAAGCTGCGCGTCTGGCTGGAGTGCCTAAAAAGGTTTTACAACGTGCTAACCAAGTTTTAAACAGCCTTGAAGATAACCAATTACCAAGCGTAGAAGTAAATAATCTACCAGGGTTAATAAAAAAATCTATAAACTCTGCTACCTAATCAGTCAGCTAAGTAGAGTAAAATGCAGCCCTTAATAAAGCATTAATGACCGAGGCAGCTAGTGCTGCCCCACCTCTAGTGCCTACTAAAGAAATACTAGGCAAATTACTATTATATAAACGATTTTTGCTTTCAATAACTCCAATAAAACCTACAGGCATACCTATAACTAAACTAGGAGGAGTTGCTCCTTGGGAAACTAAATCAAGCAATGTAATTAGTGCAGTAGGTGCACTCCCTATTAATACAATTGGGGCTTGAGTCTCTTTGCCGTCAGATAAAAGATCCTCCCATGCCAATTTCATCCCGAGCGCTGTTCTAGTCATACCCTCCTGAGGCTCTTTAGGGACCCACTCAAGTACTGAATGAACCGAAGATTTCAAAGTTCGAAAAGACATAGGGCGAACAGCCGCTGCTGCCATTTCCGTGTCAGTGAGAATTGGGGCGCCTTTTTGCAAGGCAGCCAAGCCAACTTGACATGCATTTCTACTAAAGCGGAGCAAAGGCTTAAGGCCAAAATCACCGCTGCTATGAAGCAATCTTTCAAGAACTTGTTGCTCCAAAGGAGCTAAACCTGTTTCACCCAACTGACCGCGGATGTATCTAATGCTTTCAAGAAAAATTGGATGATCAATCTTTTCCACCTAGTCTCCCTTCAGACATAAAAGGTCATCTAACTAAGGATGATCATGTTCTGCAACGATGCCTATTCATTTAATTTGGGGTGATGATTCAGCAGCTAGCGAAAGAGCTATTGACTTATTAATCACAGAAATAATTGATCCGACATGGCTGAGTATTAATTTGAGCCGTCTAGATGGGGCAGATCTCCCACAGGCATCTAAGGCATTGGAAGAAGTGCGTACACCACCATTTGGAAATGGTGGAAGAGTAGTGCTTGTCAAAAGAAGTCCTTTCTGTAATGGCTGTCCAAACGAACTAGTAGCAATCTTTGAAGATGTTTTAGAGCTAATTCCTGAACAAACCCATTTGATTCTGACTCATCCCAATAAGCCAGATGGGCGGTTGAAAACTACCAAAGCCCTTCAAAGACTAATCGCATCCAATCAAGCAACAGAAAGAAAATTTGTACTCCCTCCAATTTGGGATGGAGCTGGACAACGAGCCTTAGTAGAGCGGATGGCAAAAGAACTAGGACTAAAACTCGAACGAGATGCAACTTCTAATTTGATTGACGCAATAGGCAATGACAGTGAAAGACTGAATTCAGAGTTACAAAAACTTGCCTTGCATGCCCAAATAAATCAAAAAAATTCTCAACAGGGCTCTAGTAATATCTTGATAACAGCTGAATCAGTAAGTGAATTAATACAAGGGATTTCAACAAACGTTTTTCAAATTGGAGATGCACTATTACAGAATGATATTGGCAATGCAATCTCACGACTGGATGCTTTGTTGAATCAAGGGGAGCCAGCATTGCGATTGCTGGCAACTCTCATTGGACAAGTAAGAGGATGGTTATGGGTTTCTTTACTAGAACAAGAAGGAGAACAAGATGTTAATTTCATTGCAAAGTCTGCAGGCATAGGGAATCCCAAGCGCATTTACGTAATCCGCAAGCAAATCAAAGGCATATCTACAAATCACTTCCTCAGCCTGCTTAGTCGATTGCTAGCGGTAGAGGGTGCCCTAAAGCAAGGTATTCCTCCAAAATATGCTTTTAGAGATGGACTTTTAACAAATCACTTCGTTGAATGACTACTCACTGAAATAATCAGAATCTCCCTAGGTGAATTGAATGAGCTTGCTGGTACAAAAGTTTGGAGGTACTTCCGTAGGGAGTGTGGCACGAATTCAAGAAGTAGCGAAAAGAATTGCAGCTACCAAAGAATTAGGTCACGAAGTAGTAATTGTTGTCTCTGCAATGGGTAAGACAACCGATGAACTAACAGGGCTTGCAAAATCAATTAGCAAAAAGCCTCCACAGCGAGAATTAGATATGCTGCTTGCGACTGGAGAGCAAGTTTCTATTGCTTTACTGTCAATGGCACTGCACGAGCTTGGGGTACCTGCAGTCTCAATGACAGGCACACAAGTAGGGATAGTTACTGAATCTTCCCATGGTCGAGCAAGAATCCTTGAAGTCAGAACTGAACGTTTAAAAGCTCGTCTCGATAAAGGAGAGGTTGTTGTTGTAGCTGGGTTTCAGGGAACCACCTTAAGTAGCGGTGGTACAGCTGAAATCACCACACTAGGAAGAGGGGGTTCTGATACATCAGCAGTAGCTCTGGCAACTGCACTCGAAGCTGAAGCCTGCGAAATATATACAGATGTACCAGGAGTGCTCACCACAGATCCACGACAAGTGCCTGAGGCTCAACTCATGAGAACTATTAGCTGTGATGAGATGTTGGAATTAGCCAGCCTAGGAGCAGCAGTTTTACACCCAAGAGCAGTAGAAATCGCAAGAAACTATGGAGTACCCCTTATCGTCCGCTCTAGCTGGAACACTGATCAAGGGACCATTCTTACTAGCAAAGTAGGACGGCCATTAGGACGCGAAGGATTAGAACTCGGTCGTCCGGTTGATGGATTGGAGATAGTAGAGAATCAAGCAGTTTTAGGTTTATCGCATATTCCAGATCAGCCAGGAATTGCTGCACATCTATTTGAAACTCTCTCAGCAGGAGGAGTGAATGTAGATCTAATCATCCAGGCAACTCATGAGGGGAAAAGCAACGACATCACTTTCACAGTCGCAGCAAATCAACTCATGCAAGCCAAGCAATTATGCGAAACCATTTTGCAAGAATTAGGGGGTCAACTTTCTACTCAAAGTGCCATGACGAAGCTAAGCATTAGTGGAGCAGGAATCATGGGCAGACCAGGGATAGCAGCCAACCTATTTGATACTCTCTCAAGGGCAGGTATCAATCTGAGATTAATCGCAACTAGTGAAGTCAAAGTTAGTTGTGTTATTGATTCCAGCTTGGGAGCCAAAGGTCTACGAGCTGTAGGCGAAAGTTTTGAACTTAGTGATATGCAAATCAAAAGCAATCCTCCCATTAGTGGCATGGGTGAGCCTGAAGTTAGAGGGGTCGCTATGGATAAAGATCAAGCTCAACTTAGTGTGCGCAAAGTACCTGATAGACCTGGTATTGCCGCTGCACTATGTTCAGCTCTTGCTGAAGCGGGGATCAGCCTAGATGCCATTGTTCAATCAGAGCGGCAACATCATGATGGCAGTCGTGACATTAGCTTTACGCTGAAAAAAGAAGCGCGTAATGACGCAGATAGAACTCTCGCACCGTTACTAGCGAAATGGCAGGGTGCCTATCTAGAAGAAGGAGCACCAATCACACGGGTTAGCGCAGTAGGAGCAGGGATGCCAGCCACCGTAGGAACAGCAGCACGAATGTTCCGAGCACTTGCAAACAAAAATATCAACATCCAAATGATTGCAACAAGTGAAATTAGAACTAGCTGTGTAGTTGCAGAAGCAGATGGTATTTCGGCCTTAAGAGAAGTTCATACTTGCTTTGGCTTAAATAAAAAATAAACGAAACTTAAAAAGCAATATCTATTCAGAGATCGTTAAATACCTACCCTTTTTCTTTCTAAGGCCTCTAATAGAAGATCTAGAACTCGGCCTGCATAATTCTGATGTATATAAGCTTCAGCTTCCTCCAAAGAACCATATCGCTGAACATCGCCTACATTTATGCTCCATCCCAAAGGCACAACTTCACGCAGCTCTCCTTTTAAATGCTGAAGGACATGAATAAATTCATGGGTAACTAACTGGCAAAAAGTCTCTGGTGCCATCAGCCTATATTTAATTACAATAACGCCTAGTTTTCCATAGAAGGCCTCATAAGTAGCATCCTTTCCTTGTAATTTTGGCTCTCCCGATATAACCTCAACTCCTAAATCATTCCCAACCGAAAGAATATCAGAGGCAATTTGTGGATACTGTGTGCACAAACGGTAATTTGTAGACTTAGCAATAAGAGAAGTATTATTTAAAGTAGAAGGAATAGAGTTAAGACTATCTATTAAGAAAAGTGATTTTGCAAACACAGAATCTGAAAATAAACTCAGAAATACCAATAATATTTTCACATATATGAAAGTGATGCAAGGAGTCCTCATAAACAAAGCAATTAAAACCTAATTATTTTTACCGACCAATTTATCTCTAAGAATTTTGATCCTATCCCTTAGGCTAGCTGCTTCTTCAAAATTGAGATCCTTAGCAGCAGTATTCATTTTCCCCTCAAGCTTATTTATTAAATCTGGCAAAGCCTCTAAGGCCAAAGCACCATCCTGTTCATTCCTCAAGGAATCTGCAGCTTTACCCGCAATTTCGATCAGGTCATTCGTTTCTCCATCGTGTTGTAAACGCCTAGATAGCTCCAAGAAAGAAAGAATGGAATTACTTGCCTTCTTACCTGCTGGTTTAGGAATTATTCCATGTTTTTTGTTATATGCTGCCTGAATTCCTCGTCTTCTATTAGTTTCATTAATAGCTCTAGACATAGAATCAGTCAGTTTATCCGCATATAAAATTGCACGGCCATCAACATGTCTAGCTGCTCTTCCTATGGTTTGAATCAAAGAACGCTCTGCTCGCAGAAATCCTTCTTTATCAGCATCAAGAATAACGACCAAGGAAACTTCAGGTAAGTCTAACCCTTCTCGTAAAAGGTTAACACCAACCAACGCATCATATTCACCTAATCTTAAATCTTGAATGATTTCTATGCGTTCTATAGAATGAATCTCAGAATGCAAGTAACGTACTCTAGCTTGATTATCGGCGAGATAATCAGTTAAATCCTCTGCCATTCTTTTAGTCAAAGTTGTAATAAGAACGCGCTCCTGTTTTAACGCTCGTTTTCGAATCTCGTCCAGCAAATCATCAACTTGTCCTTCTGTAGGTCGAACCTCTACTTTAGGATCTAATACTCCAGTTGGTCTAATAACTTGTTCAGCAATTTCTCCAGTGCTTTGATTCAACTCCCAATCACCTGGCGTTGCACTAATGAAGACTGTCTGCTTTGCTTTCTTCCAAAACTCTTCATGCTTTAGAGGACGATTATCTGCTGCACTAGGTAATCGAAAACCGTGATCTATTAATACATTCTTTCTAGACTGGTCTCCGTTATACATAGCATGTAATTGAGAGCAAGTAACATGGCTTTCATCAACAACTAATAACCAATCATCTGGGAAGTAATCAATCAAGCATTCTGGTGGTGTTCCTGCATCACGTCCAGCCAAATGCCTGGCATAATTTTCAACTCCATTACAATATCCAACTTCTCTTAACATCTCTAAATCATAGGCAGTTCGTTGTTCTAAGCGTTGGGCCTCTAACAGTTTTCCAGAATCATTTAATAGCTCTAATCTTTGCTTTAATTCTGCTTGGATTGCTTTAATAGCAGATTCAAGGCGATCTTTTGGTGTAACAAAGTGTTTGGCAGGATATATATTAATAGAATCCATGCTTTTAAGTATCTCGCCAGTCAATGGATCCACATACCTAATAGCTTCTACTTCTTCACCAAAAAGTTCTATGCGCACCAGCCGATCTTCATAAGCCGGTCCAATTTCTAAAACATCTCCCTTCACACGAAAACGTCCGCGTGTTATTTCCAAATCATTTCTGCTGTACTGATTATTTACTAAAGCTCTTAACGACCCTCTCAGATCAATATGTTCGCCAACTTTAAAATTCACGGATGCCTTAAGATATTCACTTGGTATTCCTAGGCCATAGATACAACTAATTGATGCAACAACAATCACATCGCGTCTCTCAAACAACGATCGAGTCGCAGAATGTCTTAACATATCAATTTCTTCATTAATTGAAGAAGTTTTAGCAATATAAGTATCGCTTACAGGAACATAAGCTTCAGGCTGATAATAGTCGTAGTAAGAAATAAAATACTCCACAGCATTTTCAGGGAAAAACTCTCGCAACTCATTACAAAGTTGAGCCGCAAGAGTTTTGTTATGGGCAAGAACGAGTGCAGGTCTTCCTGTTTGAGCTATTACATTCGCAATCGTAAATGTCTTGCCAGTACCAGTTGCACCAAGCAAGGTTTGATAACGTTTCCCTAAATTAACTCCCTGAACTAATCGAGCTATAGCTTTTGGCTGATCTCCTTTAGGGCTATAAGGTGAATGAAGATGATAATTAGGCATTTGAGCCTTTAATAAAAAAGCGGAATTAGTTAAAAAGTAGTTAAGAGCTTAATCTGGATTGGACATGGAAATAAAGAAAATATTATTCAAACCAATGCTCCTAGATCAACTAATAAAAGATAATCTAAAAGCCTCAATAGCAGTGAATAGTCGTTCGAAACCCTAAGAAGTTTCAAGCCACTAAACAATTTTTAGAGTCACAACCCTCGAGCCAGTTGGCTTAAAGCTATTGACTCACTGAGTCTTCTGACTGCCGCAACCATTTCCAGATCATTGTCTAGTTTATTAATTGCAGACCCTACTCCTACACCTGAGGCTCCAGAAGCAATTGCCATAGGAACAGTAACTGCAGAAAGTCCTGATGCACAAAGAATCGGAGTATTACAGCCAACCTCTACAAAGGCTGCGCGAATGGTATGTGTCGCTGCTAAGGCTGGCGAAGCTTTCTCAATCAGACCCAAACTACCTGGACTCAATGGTCTTGCACTCGTACCGCCTTCAGTCTGAATCAGATCTGCTCCAACGCTTACAAGATCCAAAGCAAGCTGTGATTGTCTATCTAGAGAAAGAATATGAGGAACCGTTACTGATAAAGGGACTTCTGGCAATAAAGCACGAGTCTCTTTAGTTAATTCAAGAACCTCATCAGCATCAAAAAAACGCCCATGTGGATAAAACGAGTCAAAATTGCCAATCTCAATCATTGTGGCACCAGCCTGTACAGCCTCTATAAAGAGCAGAGGCTTAACTGCACTGACACAAACAGGTAAACCCGAAATCTTGATAGCAAGCTCAACTAAGTCAGGATCACACGCAACATCCAATAAATCAGCACCCCCTCTACCCGCAGCCAATGCGACTCTTTCCACATTGGACTTATCAAAATTATTTAATCCAGAAATAACCTTGAGAAGAGTTTTCTGATCAAGACCCTTCTGAACTGAAGCCGGCAAATGATTAAGACTCGTCATCGCAAGACCAAAGAATAAAAAGATTGTCCCATCACGAAAGGGTCAGAAGAAACCAACTGACCCAAGGTGGAGACACCAACAGCAATGATTGCATCAACCACCAACATGTCCTGGACCAATTGGCATAACAAGCTTCATAAAGAGCTGCAAGCCAAACCTAATCTACTTCCATCAGGCGCCAACCTTTTAATTGCAGTTTCTGGCGGGCAAGACTCGATGGCTTTGCTGAAGTTAATCATTGATTTAAGAACAATCTATAACTGGAATCTACAGGTTTGGCATGGCGATCATGGATGGCATAAAAACTCAAAAGAAATAGCAAAAGAATTGAAGGAATGGTGTGAACTCCAAAACCTCAAATTTCACATCGCCCATACAACAAAAGAAACCACAAAGACTGAGGCTGAAGCTCGTAGATGGCGGTATCAAGAATTGGCCAATAGCGCCCTAAGGCTTGCATCAGAGAATGCAATCAATCCTTGCAACCATGTGTTGACTGGTCATACAGGAAGTGACCGTGCAGAAACTTTGATTCTTAACCTTGCCAGAGGAACAGGTCTCAGTGGACTAAGTAGTCTCAAAGACAAGAGATTGTTTAATGAAAAGCTTCAATTAGTTCGTCCAATGCTGAGTTTCAGTAGGAATGAAACCAAACAAATCTGTATGGATTTTCATCTACCAATTTGGGTTGATCCATCCAATGAGAATCTAAACCTCAAACGCAACAAAATTCGTCAAAAAATACTACCAGTGCTTGAAGAAATGCATCCAGGTTGCAGCTTAAGAATGGCATCGCTTTCGGAAAGACTTGAGAAGTACAACATTGATCAACAAGAACTAGCAAGCCTTGCACTCAACTCATTAAAAAAGCAAGAAGGTCTCTGCAGAAAAGAATTAGCCAAGCTTTCTAGTACTGCTAGGGCGACTATTTTAGTTAGATGGCTTAAGCAATCTGGAGCTCCTAGTTTATCTACTTCCCAGTTAAAAACTATTAGCCAACGTATCAGTAGAGGGAAGCCTCCAGGTTCTTTCAATATTGCTAAAGGGTGGGTAATCAGTTGGGTAAAGGAGTCAATTCAACTTCACTATCTACGCCAAGAAAACTAATGATGAGAAACAAAAACCTATCTTCCTCTTAAATCAAGCAACTGCTGATCTACGTCTTCGAGTACGCCCTGAAGGCATATCTTGTGAAGGTTGACTTTTGGGATTAGAAACTTGTTTAGAAACCGAGTTGTTAACTGAAGAATTCCTATCTATTGATCCTCCTACCTTTACTTGAGGAGTAGGTGAATTATTGGAACGACCATTTCGTGACACTTCTCGGCCACGAGATAAGGGACGCGAATCAAGTTCATCATTAGCACGCAATTTATATGCAGGTGTACCTGCTGGTGCTGGCTGAACCAAACAAAGAATTAGAGGTTCTACTTGCAACTCACGGCGCATGCGGCGAGCCAATCCGACTTCCACTTCACGCTGTATCCCCATCCAATCAACTTCTACAGATTTTGGTCCTGTCTGTCTAGTGAACTGTTTCCAACGATTCTCTAAAACCCAAGCAATTTCTCTTTCTGTCCAAAAGGACATTCTCTTCGCATCAACATTAGTAACCACCCCCCTTAGGTTGACGCGTGGGGGAGCAACCATCACGCCATCTGTACTAATTGCTGCAAGCACTGTTACTACACCATCTTCAGCTAGTTGTTGACGCTCTTTCAGAACTCGAGCGTCAACAATCCCATTCCTAGAAGCATCTAATAATTCGATACCTGCTTTCACAGGATCACCTTTACCAATTGAATTAGGACTTAACTCAACTACATCGCCATTATCCAGAATCAAGATGTTATCTGCTGGCACTCCCATTGCTTGAGCACTCTTACTATGGCAAACGAGCATTCTGTGCTCTCCATGCACTGGTACAAAAAACTTGGGTTTGGTCAAAGCCAGCATCAACTTTTGATCTTCCTGAAAGCCATGCCCCGAGACATGAATTCCTTCGCCCTTGCCATAGACGACCTTTGCTCCAAGAATCATCAATCTGTCAATAGTATTAACTACGGAAATGGTGTTTCCTGGGATTGGGCTTGCCGAAAAAATCACTGTATCTGTAGTTTTTAACTGGACATGCTGATGCTCTCCTCTAGAGATTCTGCTTAAAGCTGCTAACGGTTCACCCTGGCTACCTGTCATCAACAACAATGTTTCACGATCAGGTAAATCGCGAATCTGCTTAATAGGTACAAATAAATCATCTGGACAACGCATATATCCAATCTCTCGTGCCTTGGCGATGACATTCAGCATTGAACGACCAAGTAAACCAACTTTTCGACCATTCTTAATAGCTAATTCCAATATCATTGAAACCCTATGAACTGAACTTGCAAAAGTAGTAATAATGACCCTCCCATCTGCCTCAGCAATATGACGGTCTAGTGCTGGAAAAACTGTACGTTCTGAGGGACAGAAGCCAGGAACCTCAGCATTTGTTGAATCACTAAAAAGACATAAAACCCCTTTCTCTCCATAGTGAGCCAGTCTGGAAAGATCGAAATGCTCCCCATCTACAGGAGTGTGATCAAACTTGAAATCTCCGGTAAAAATTACTGTGCCAACTGGTGTAGTGATGGCAAGTGAGAAACTATCTGCAATCGAATGGGTGTTACGAATAAATTCCACTGAAAAGTATTGACCAACTTTGACTACATCCCTAGGAGCAACTGTTTGAAGTGTGGTGCGGTCAGTCACTCCGGCCTCTTCCATCTTTCCTTGAAGCATTGACATGGCCAAGCGGGGGCCATGAATCACCGGAATATTGAAATGCTTCAGATGATGAGAAATGCCCCCAATATGATCCTCATGACCATGAGTAACAATCATGCCTCGAATCCGATCTTGATTATCTCTGAGATAACTGGTATCTGGCATCACAACATTTACACCATGCATGCCATCACTAGGGAAAGCCAAACCAGCATCGACAAGCATGATGTCATTGCCATACTCAAAAACACATGTGTTCTTGCCAATCTCATGAAGACCACCAAGAGGTATGACTCGTAAAGCAGGTTCCTTTTCCTTACTTGCAACAGATGAACTGACTGAGGAATTGGAAGAACTGAGTGAAATAGGCGTCATGGGGAAAATGTATGAAAAAACTAACTAGAAAAAAGATGTATGTGCTAGCGAGGGACGCTGAGCAAGCTCTTTAAAAGGGCCGTGACATCAGGTCTGACGCAAGGCAATGAGAATTTGGGATAAGTTGTCTTTCATGTCTGATTGGAGAGGAATCAAAGGACTTCGAGGTGATCCAACAGGCCAGCCATTTAGCTCAAGAGCTGCTTTGACAGGAATCGGATTTGTAGTAGCGAATAAAGCCTTGAAAAGAGGTTGCAATTGCTCGTGATGTCTAAGGGCCAAAGAACCCTGACCACATAGGTGAGCCTCGATCATCGCTTTTATACGACGGCCAACCAAATGGCTAGCCACACTAACGACTCCTACTGCTCCTACCGAGAGCATCGGCAAAAGCAATCCATCATCACCGCTATAGACAGCCATTCTAGAACCACAATGCATTCTTAGTTGTGTCACCTCATCTGTTGTTCCACTTGCAGCCTTCAAGCTGACTACGTTTTTATATTGCATAAGGTTTGCAACAGTACTCGGTGCAAGGGAACACCCTGTACGACCTGGAATGTTGTAAAGCATCAAAGGCAATTCAGGAGCAGCAGTCGCAACAGCAGCAAAATGGGCCTCAAGGCCATTTTGTGGTGGTTTGTTGTAGTAAGGAACAACTACTAATGCACCATCAACCCCTGCAGCAGCCGCTTCACGAGTTGCCTCAACAGCTTCTGCAGTGCTGTTGCTGCCTGTACCTGCCAAAACTTTTGCAGATGAGCCAACAGCTTCTCGTACAGATTCGATCAAAAGATGCTGTTCTTTCCAGGTCAATGTGGGGGACTCACCAGTGGTCCCACAAACCACAATTCCATCGGAACCTTCTTCAACTAAATAACGTGCAAGGCGTCCTGCTAATGCAAAATCGACTTCACCATCAGAATCAAATGGAGTAACCATTGCTGTAAGCAATCGGCCAAAAGGAGCAGGTGATAATTCGGCAAATGAACTCATGATTAAGGAAGCAAAAGTTCTGCTATTTGAATGGCATTAAGAGCTGCACCTTTGCGAATTTGATCACCACATAGCCATATATCCAAGGCATTAGGTTCACTAATATCCTGCCGAATGCGTCCTACTGCTACCGGATCACGACCAGCTACATCAGTTGGCATTGGAAATCGATTTTCTTTTATATTCTCAATCAATTCCACTCCTGGAGCCGCAGCTAAAATATCTCGGGCTTGATCTACTGAAAAGGGTTTTTGAAACTCAATGTTCACAGCTTCTGAATGAGCCCTTAATACTGGAACACGTACACAAGTTGCAGACAAACGAAAACCCTCGCAATTCAAAATCTTCCGAGTTTCATTAACCATTTTCATTTCTTCTTCGCAATAGTTGTTCGCTTGCATTGGAGAGTTATGTAAGAACAAGTTAAAAGCAAGTGAATACGGCAAAATCTTGGGCTGAGGACTATGGCCAGCTAAAACCTCTTTACTTAAATCTTTAAGCTCCTGCATTGCACGAGCTCCAGCTCCACTTGCAGATTGATACGTAGAAACCACTACACGTTTTATTGGTACTTTTGAAGCCAAGGGAGCTAAGACCAAAGTCAACAAAATCGTGGTGCAATTAGGATTTGCTATTAAGCCTTTATGTTTCTGAGCATCTTGAGGATTGACCTCAGGGACGACTAATGGAACTCCGTCTTCAAGTCTAAAAGCACTGGAATTATCAATCATTAATGCCCCTGAAGAACGAACAGCTTCGCGCCACTTTCGTGAAATTGATCCACCTGCTGAAGCAAAAACAAGGTCAATTCCTTGAAAACTATCTTTACCCACCTCTTGAATTTCTAAATTTGAGCCATTCCAGGATTGAAACTTCCCAGCAGAACGTGCTGAAGCCAATAAGCGAAGCTCCTTTACTGGGAAACATCGTTCTGTTAATAGCTCTAAAAGTTCATGCCCTACTGCACCACTGGCACCTAGGACAGCAACTGAAAGAGGACGATCTGGGAACAAAGGATTAGACAAAAAACTGTTTAATCAGGTATTGGCGAAAAGCAGATTGTTTATCTCAAGGAATAACGAGGTCCTTATTGGGATAACAAACGTTCAAATAAAGCTAATGCTTGCAAGCCACAATACGTCCCGAGAGTTAGGCATTCGTTTGCGTATGGTGATTCGCTACTAGGCTTAAGAGATTGATGAGTCCTGTCGAATTGAAGGTAATCACAGAAACTCTTCCCAGCAGCCGCATCGCTGCGAAAATAGAGGTTCCCGCAAAACGTTGTAAAGCAAGCTATGAAGAGGCTTTGTCTCGCCTCAGCCGTTCTGTCAAGCTTCCAGGATTCAGGAAAGGGAAAGTACCGAAAGCTGTACTGATGCAACAAATCGGGGTTGCTCAAATCAAAGCGACCGCACTAGAAAGTCTTGTTAAAAATGTCTGGCAAGAAGCAATCAAACAAGAATCAATAGAGCCTCTGTGCGAACCAGTAGTTAGTGGCGGCTTCGAATCACTGTTTGAAAGCTTTGAACCTGACCAAAATCTTTTGATTACCTTAGAAACAGATGTAATCCCTGAACCAAAACTCAAAAAAGTAAAAGGACTCCAAGCAGAAGCTGAGGTAATAGCCTTTGATCCCCTCAAAGTTGACGAACTAATCGAGGAATCACGCAAACAACTAGCAACCTTAGTTCCTGTCGAGAAAAGAGCCGCTAAAGTAGGAGATGTAGCCGTATTAAGTTTTCAAGGTACTTATATAGATGATGGCAGTGAAATTGAGGGTGGTAATGCAGAATCTATGGACATTGATTTAGAAAAAGGGCGAATGATCCCTGGTTTTGTTGAAGGAATAATCGGCATGAATTTAAATGATGAAAAAACAATTGAATGTCAATTCCCTGATGATTACTCACAAGAAGATGCACGAGGGAGAAAAGCGAGCTTTCTAGTAAAACTAAAAGATTTAAAAGTTAGAGAACTGCCTGAGCTTAATGATTCTTTTGCCCAACAAGCTAGTGATAAAGAAACCATAGCCGAGCTAAAACAAGATCTAGAAAAAAGGCTGAAAGATGACGCCCAGCGAAGACATGAGAATACTCGCCAGGAAGCACTTCTAAAAGCTTTAGTGGAGCAGCTAGAGGTAGAGCTTCCTCAAACACTGATTGATCAAGAAGTAAGAAAATTAGTTGAACAAACTGCAAGTAGATTTGCACAACAAGGAATGGATGTAAAATCAATGTTTACTGCAGAATTAGTCAAGTCATTAATGGAATCATCTCAAGAAGAGGCAAAAGAAAATCTAAAGCAATCTCTTGCACTTAATGCACTAGCTAAAGCAGAGAATATAGAAGTAGATGACGAAGAATTTGCCAAGAAATTAAAAGAAGTAAAAAAACAAATTGGCAATGAGAAAAATATTGATTCAAATAAATTACAACAAGCTGTTGAAGAAGACTTACTAAAAGAAAAGATTTTCAAATGGCTTGAAGAAAATAATACGGTTGTAGAAACAAGCTCAAAGGAAAGCTCCATAAGCAAGTCTAAAAAAATAAAACCCGAGAAGAGTGAAGTAAAAACTGAAAAAGTAAGCAAAAGGAAACCCAAAAATTAGCCTTTAGCAATAGATTGATTATGTACCAAGCCAACCGCCTGTTATTCGCGTGATTAACGCTCGATGCGACCATCCCATACATAATCACTGGAAAGGCACTAGTCCTCTCTCTGGACCAGGTGTTCTTCCTACTGTCGTTGAACAATCTGGCCGGGGAGATAGGGCATTTGATATTTATTCGCGATTACTAAGAGAGCGAATTATCTTTCTAGGTACCGAGATTAATGACCCAGTTGCAGATGCACTTGTGGCTCAAATGCTTTTTCTCGAAGCCGAGGATCCTGAAAAAGATATTCAGATTTATATAAATTCTCCTGGCGGATCAGTCACCGCAGGACTAGCTATTTACGACACCATCCAACAAGTCAGTCCTGATGTGATGACTATTTGTTATGGCCTTGCAGCCAGCATGGGTGCTTTTCTTCTTTCAGGAGGAGCCAAAGGCAAGCGCTTGGCGTTGCCGAATTCACGAATCATGATCCATCAACCTCTCGGAGGTGCTCAGGGCCAAGCCATAGAAATTGAAATTCAAGCGAAAGAAATTCTTTTCTTAAAAGACACACTCAACGAGTTGTTGTCAGAACACACAGGACAACCACTTGAAAAAATTTCTGAGGATACTGACCGCGACCACTTCCTTTCCCCGCAAGAAGCGGTTGAATACGGCCTGATCGACCAAGTTGTATCCAGCATCTAGAACACAGAAATCGTTAAGGAAGGCTGACGAAGCCCTTATTCCGGACGATCCTGTGATGTAAGTCTGGCCACACAGTCAGGTCCTTTTCACCCACTGAACGAACCAGAGCTCGATGGCAAAATTTGACGCCCATCTGAAGTGCTCCTTTTGCGGGAAGTCACAAGATCAGGTGAGAAAGCTCATAGCAGGCCCTGGCGTCTACATCTGTGACGAATGCATAGACCTATGCAACGAAATCTTAGATGAAGAGCTATTGGATGCTCAAGGAAATACTCGCAATCAAACTGAAGGCAATAAAAAAACTACTTCAGCCACTCGAAATAGTGGGAAGCCAGCACCAACTCTTGCGACAATTCCAAAACCTCTTGAAATAAAAAGCTTCTTAGATCAACAGGTAGTAGGCCAGGAAGCTGCCAAAAAAGTTCTTTCAGTCGCTGTATACAATCACTACAAACGACTCGCCTGGCAAGGTGATGGCAAAGCAGAAGCAGATCAAACAGCTACCAAACTGCATAAATCCAACATTTTGCTAATTGGTCCAACTGGATGTGGCAAAACTCTTCTCGCTCAAACTCTTGCGGAATTGCTTGATGTTCCCTTCGCAGTCGCCGATGCAACAACCCTGACTGAAGCAGGTTATGTAGGTGAGGATGTAGAAAATATTCTTCTAAGGCTGCTTCAGAAAGCAGATATGGACGTTGACCAGGCCCAACGAGGAATCATCTACATAGATGAAATTGACAAAATAGCCCGCAAAAGTGAAAACCCATCCATCACTAGAGATGTATCAGGTGAAGGGGTTCAGCAAGCACTTCTTAAAATGCTAGAAGGCACAGTAGCCAATGTGCCTCCTCAAGGAGGACGTAAACATCCTTATCACGACTGCATACAAATCGATACCAGCCAAATACTTTTCATTTGCGGAGGTGCCTTTATTGGTCTTGAAGATGTAGTGCAAAAACGACTTGGCAAGAATTCAATAGGTTTCATGCAAAGTGATAATCGAAGTCGACACAAATCAAGTAAAGAACTTGAAGCAACACAAGTTCTTCATCATCTCCAACCCGATGACCTCGTACGTTATGGCTTAATTCCTGAGTTCATAGGACGAATGCCTGTAAGCGCAGTTCTCGAACCATTAGATGCTCATGCGCTGGAATCAATACTCACTGAACCGAGAGATGCTCTAGTTAAACAGTTCAGAACCCTTCTGAGCATGGATGATGTCCAACTCGAATTTGAACCAAATGCTGTCGTTGCAATAGCAGAAGAAGCTCATCGCCGCAAAACTGGAGCAAGAGCCTTGAGAGGAATTGTTGAAGAATTAATGCTTGAACTGATGTATGACTTGCCTTCTCAGAAAACCATAAAAAACTTTACTGTTACTAGAGCGATGGTAGACAAGCAAACAGGCAGCAAAGTTGTTCTACCTCTACCTGCCAATCAAGAGCGGGGGCAACAAGAATCTGCTTAAACAGGTGGTTGCAGCTGATCATTTACAAGTACCTAGGCAGCATGGTCTATTTCACCACCATGGAATAGACCTTGGAGATGGAACTGTTGCTCACTATCTAGAAGCTCGAGAAATACTTAGAAGCCCAATACAAAATTTCTGTCAAGGGCAAGCCATTAGCGTTATCAAACATGAAAATCCTTCTTCAACTGGCACAACATTGAGACGGGCCATGAGCCGGATTGGAGAACAGAATTACAACCTACTTTTTAACAACTGTGAACATTTCGCTAACTGGTGCAAGACAGGTCTTCACCGAAGTCGACAAATGGAAGATTGGCTAAAACCGAGCAGTATTGGAGCTATTGCTTTTGGGCAACTAATCCCAAAAGCAGTCATAGCAGGATTAAATTTGATTCTGCAACAAGGACTCACTGATGAAAGATCAAAGAAGGCCGCAGAGCGGTTACTAATAATCCTAGAGAAGATTCACCTCAACGTTCTCTCAAAACTTGAATCAGTCTTGGACAAGGCCAACACCTCATTTGAAAAATATCCAACGAAAATCTCTCTAGAATCAAATAACTCATTAACCAATACCCTATTACTACAAGGCCAAAAGCTTGCAGATGACTTAACTACATTAGAAAATCTCAACGAACGTATTGGTGACCTCATCAACCAATCAGACTCCAAAGTCTGATAATTCTCTCAATCTAAACAGCAGCGAATGAGCCAGAATTACCAACCGCTGCATCACAAATATCGCCCACAGACCTTTGATGGCCTAGTCGGTCAAGAATCCATAGCAGCCACACTGAAACAAGCACTGCTTTCGCAGAGAATAGCGCCTGCATATCTCTTTAGCGGGCCAAGAGGAACAGGTAAAACATCAAGCGCAAGAATTCTGGCTCGATCCTTAAATTGTCTCAATAGCAATAGGCCAACTCCCGAACCTTGTGGAACATGTAATGTCTGCACTTCGATTTCCAATGGAACATCTCTCGATGTAATTGAGATTGATGCCGCATCTAATACTGGCGTAGACAATATTCGAGAGCTCATAGAAAGATCGAGATTTGCACCAGTTCAAGCTCGGTGGAAGGTCTATGTCATAGATGAATGCCACATGCTTTCTACAGCGGCGTTTAATGCTCTGCTAAAGACCCTTGAAGAACCACCGCCACAAGTGGTATTCGTACTGGCAACCACTGATCCACAAAGAGTAATTCCTACAATTCTTAGTCGTTGTCAAAGATTTGATTTTCGAAGAATTCCCCTTAGAGAACTCAAAAAACATTTGGAAATGATTGCCTCTAAAGAGGTAATTGATATTGAGGCTGATGCTCTTCATTTAATAAGTGAACGAGCTCAGGGAGGCCTAAGAGATGCAGAAAGCATGCTTGATCAACTCAGCTTGCTCCCAAAACCGATAAAAGCAGAATATGTTTGGGATTTACTTGGCGCTGTTCCCGAAAAAGAACTGATAAAACTTGCAGAAGCTTTATCTAATGGAGATGCTGTACAACTATTAGAAAGAAGTCGCGACCTGCTTGATCTAGGAAGAGATCCAATAGCAATTTTACAAGGATTTGCATCAATATTGAGAGATCTAGTACTTATTAAAGCAGCTCCAAATAGGCCAGAATTGTCAAGTGTTTCGCCTGAATTACATCAAGAAATTGCCAATCTTGCAAATCAAATAGAGTTCAAAGTCTTATTAAACTGGCAAAGCCAGCTTAAAGGAACTGAAAGTCAACTGCGCCATAGTGCACAACCACGTCTTTGGCTTGAGGTTTTACTGCTAGGAATTCTTCATCAGCCATCTGATCAGAATCAAGCGGATTTACCAAGTCGAAAGAAGGAGCTTTCTATACCTATCAAAGAAAAATCTATAACCAATCAAATTTCCACGAGTTTAGATAGTCAAAAAAATGAGATTGCACAAGGCAAAGAATCTACAAAAAAAGCAACTCTATCTTCCGATCAAGAAAGTAATAGTAATGATCTAAATGAATTATGGAAACAAATCCTGGGAAGGCTAGATCTTCCATCAACTCGCATGCTTCTGTCTCAACAAGCAAAATTAATAGGGCTTACGTCTAAAAAAGCAACTATCCAAGTCGCAGATAATTGGGTAGGAATGGTTCAAAGCCGAATTACCCTTCTAGAACAAGCTATTCACCAGACTCTAGGAAGCCCCCGAGAGCTGGTTCTAGAAAATCAAAAAGAGATTTTCCTAAAGAACAATCAGCCCATTACAAAAAAACTTGAAAATAATCGTTTAAATCAAACTCCTAAAGAATCACAATTATCGGAGCCTAAGGAATCTGATAAGGAAATAAATGACCAATTAGATATTAGCAAAGAATCCCTAAAAAAAAATCAACTGAACATGACTGAAGAAAATTCATTTAATGACATTGATAGTAATGCAAAGCGCCTAGCAGACTTCTTTAATGGGAAAGTATTAGATATAGACAACAAATAAATTTACTCACCTTGATGACTGGTTTTAGCCCATACCAAAGTTTTAGGCAAAAATGCCATTTTAATTACAACCCAAGGAATAATCACAAACCAATGAGCTAAGTAAAAAATTGCCATGAGTAAAGTTATTGGCCTAGGTGATGGCAATGATGGACCTTCACTTAGGCTTCTACAACCTCGCCAATATGCTAACCCAGAAATACTAAATGCAACTATAGATAGAGGCCAATAAGTAGGAATTGTACGCGTCATAGCAGTAGTCATTAAATCCGCAAAAGAAACAACAGGGAGCGCATATTGAAGCAGGAAGAAACAAGTCAAGTCACGCCTTTGATTAACAGTTAACTTATCAGAAATCAACAGTGGCCAATAATCAAAAAAACGCTGTAATCCACCCTCAGCCCATCTTTGTCTCTGCCGCCAAAGGGCTGGGATTGTCTCAACTGCCTCTTCTTGTACTGGAGGATTCCATAGGATTCCTACTAAACCTCCTGAAATAAGCAAACGAAAGCTCAAATCAAGATCATCTGTCACTGTTTGCTCATTAAAACCTCCACACTTTTCAAGCATTTGACGTTGAATAAGTTGACCATTTCCACGAAGTTCAACTACTCCAGAACCAACAAGGCGACCCTGCTGAATAACAGCATCCATAGCCATCTCCATTGACTGAAAGCGAGTCAATAGATTTTTTTGAGTATTAACAACTGCTTTTCTTAATTGAACAGCAGACCACTTACCTTTTATCGCAAACTCTACTAATCGCAGCAGTGAATTATCTTCCAATTGTGCGTCAGCATCAAGAATTAATAACCACTCCCCTTGTATTTTAAGTAATGCCTCATTGAGTGCTCCAGATTTTCCACCTCCTGCAGAACTTGAACGTGTAATCACATGTAACTGAGGAAACTTCACCTTCAATTCTTTCAACATCTCTGGGGTACTATCTTCACTTCCATCGTCAATTATCCATATAGAAAGCTTCTTCTCTGGATAATTTATAGACGTCAAATGTTCAACTAGCCTTCCAAGAACCCTTTCTTCGTCACGAGCGGCAACTAAAACATCAACAAATGGAAGCAATGCTTGTTCAACAGATTCAGGCGATGTTGAACTGGAATCAATAAACCACTGTTGTCTGTTTCTTAGCACTGTTCTTAGGCCATACCCCCCAAGGCAGAACGCTAAAACTACAGCCGGAAATAGGCTTCTTGCTGGTTCCAACCAATGAGGAGCAGCTCCAGCCCAGCCACATGCAATCAAAAACAACGCTGTCTTGCCGCGTCGATGATCACCAGTCGCAGCAATAGCGGACATGGCTTGTTCCGAAGTTCTTAGACTCTAAAGGGCATTCTTGAACTCAGGCAAAGGTCCATAAGTTGTGCCGGGATAGTAATGCATAAGAATCTGCTCAGAGGACCATCCTTGAAGCGCTAAATCAATTGCTCCAGCTTGCGAAAGACCTGCACCATGGCCAAAACCGCCACCAAGGAATTCCCAAATTCCTTCCCCACTGGAATTGACAATAAATAACGTACTTGGCAAATTCCGAATAGTCCGACGTATTTCATCTAGGCGTAGAACCATAACTGGTTGATTATTTCTTCCAGCAATTTCCAAAGCAATTACCCTCCCACTTTCCCCTCTTTTTAGAACTGTGATTCTTTGAGGAAGAGTCATATCTGGATTAATAAGCTTCAATATTTCTTTGAACTGAAATGCTGTAAAACTACGGGTCCATCTAAAAAGAGAATGATTTGTGCCGTTGAACCCCGTTGAAGAAGCCAATAAAGAAGCAACCTCAGGTCTATTTAAAGGCAAAACAAATTTTTCAGTAAAAGTAGGATTACCATCTAATTTTGCCTGAAGATATGGGAGAGAACTCATTGACCATGCTTCTTCTGCTACAGCCATCACTCCACCATTGCTCGCATGATAAACAGCACTAATTGGCCTTTCTCTCCACAAAAGAATCTTTCCTTTAGTTTGAGATATAGCCTTTCTTACCGATAGATTGGCACTCATCGGATCTTTATAAACCTGACATTGGGTATTACTACAAAGGTGATAACCATCCACTTCGAAACGATGGGTATTAGCAAGCGCCCATGTTCTCGCAAGTACAGCTTGAACAGCCAAAGCTGCTGGAGGTGATCCAGAACCTATTTCATAAGGCACAACACCATTCAAATAACGCTCAAGAGGTACCTTCTCTATCAAAGTCCATGTTCCATATCCATCAGCTTGCAGAATAAAAGGACCGGAATAAATTCCCCCATCCAAACGCAAACCTTCAGGCGCTTCAATCTCGATAGGACCTGAGAGCAAAAATTCACCCGTCATTCCTTTTAAAACAGGTTTTAATTCATATTTGATAGTTTTCTTGAACAAACTCGACTTGATTCCTAGAGGTAGATCGGAATTTCGAGGCAACCAAATTTCCCATTCTTTAGGATGAGATATCACGACCTGCAATCCATATTCCTGCAAATCATTTGCCATTGATTTGGCAGATTCAAAACTTGAAAAAGGACCAATTACTTGACGTTCAATGTGATATGGCTCAGACAAAAATTTCATCCGCCAACCTATTTCAATTTCCCTTGCCTTATGCTTGATGCCACTCGCGTCTTGTAATTCAAGGGGAATTCCGGCACTAATTAAAACAAGGTCTTCAGGATTACTTCCAATCTCTACAGATCTGCCCAAATAAGGCTTTAAGCCAACCAATAACTCTGGGTTAGAAGTTTTTATTTGCGGAGGTAGAGGAACTTCACGGTGAGTGCTAACAGAAAAAGCGTGCGAGGAAGCAACTAAATTTTCAACTTGATACTCGCTCAAAAAGCCTCCGAAAAGAAGCAAAGAGCAACTGCAGACAAGATTCAGGCGAAGCATTCCACTAATCCGATCATTTGGCCATTAATGGCTATTGATGCAAAATCAATATCTTTCATTTGGCGTCTGGCAGGTCTAGGTCGTAGTCTTGTTACTTGTGCATGAAGTCAGGTATGCCAAAGCTAAAGACCCGCAAAGCTGCCGCAAAGCGGTTCAAAGCTACAAGCACTGGCAAGTTTATGCGTCGTCGTGCCTTCCGCAACCATTTACTCGATCACAAGAGCACAAAACTAAAACGACATCTCGCAACCAAGGCTGTTGTCGATGAAAGTGATGCGGAGAATGTGAGTCTGATGCTTCCTTACGCATAACACACTTCAATAAATTAACGATTTCAACTCTCTAACTACCAACTTTTTATCCCATGTCCCGCGTCAAAAGAGGCAATGTAGCCCGCAAGCGCCGAAATAAAATTCTACGTTTAGCTCGTGGTTTTAAAGGAAGCAACGGAAGACTTTTCCGAACAGCTAACCAGCGTGTAATGAAAGCTCTATGCAATGCGTATAGAGATAGGAGGCGCCGCAAACGTGATTTCCGACGTCTATGGATAGCAAGAATTAATGCAGCTGCAAGAGTAAATGGCGTGAGCTATAGCAAACTCATAGGAGGAATGAAGAAAGCAGATATTCGCATTAATCGGAAAATGTTGTCTCAACTAGCAATAATGGATCCACAGAGCTTTAGTACCATCGTTGCTTCAGCGAAAAATTGATCTTGAACCTCGCCAAGGTTGAAGAGTTAGTGGGCTCCTTATAATCAAAAAATTTAATATAAATAAACTAAAATTTTGATTTTCCAGGGAAACTGAGATGATTAATCTCAAAAGAACCCTCTCCGTAAGTGAGCCAAAGGAAGAATGAACTCCCTATGAACTATTAAGCTTTATTTTTCCCAAGTGAATACTCAATTATTCTAAGAATCTTGAATTCATATAAACAAAATCAAACCTGAGTCCGTTCACCAATCAGTATCAATCCAATTATGAATAGCCTCTTACCTGAGACATACTTGATCGGCCTTATTGGCTTGCTTCTCATCATTGCAGTTTTAGTCGGGCGACAACTCTTAAGAGTCAGAAGAGATGAGGGCAAGCTTATCCAGCTTGAAAAAAATACTTCATCTAATTCAAAAGATGCAGCAGATCTATATGAATTGGCATCTGTACAATTAAGAAAAAGACTTTACCCACAAGCAACCACAACTTTGCAAAAAGCTTTAAAGATACTGGACGAAGAGCCTGAAGAAGCAAAGGCTCTTATTGAAAATGCACTAGGTTTTTCACTAGCTGCACAAGATGATTTTGAATCGGCAATTCGTCATTACAGAACTGCTCTTAAAGCAAAAGAAGACTATCCTGTCGCATTAAATAACCTTGCATTTGCAAAAGAGCGTCTTCAACAAAGTGAAGAAGCCCAAAAACTATATAAACAAGTCCTTGATTTAGATCCTAAAAATAAAACTGCAAAAAGACAATTAAGGAAGATGGCTAATAAGCAATCCAGCAATTCACCAGATGGTATTGACAACAGGGGCTTTTGAAAGCTCTTCCTCACATTTTTCCTTCAGCTCCAATCTTCCTCCAGGGTTATCCAGTCGAGGTGATTTCCATCCAAAAATCCTTGCCCCCTGCAAGCCAACAAAATATCCACCAGGCTCGAGTCCAGGTATTAATTTTTCGGAAAGAGGAATTAACTCCATTTGATCTGATTTTGCATTTAAATGACCAGTCACTGGGGTTGTTGCATATCCGAAAGTCATATCTCCAGTTAAATGAACTATTTGGCCTATGGCTTTAACTTCAATCAGCTTTAGTGAAACCTGAACATTCTCATCATCTTCAAAAGACTGATAAGAACCACACCAATCTCTTGCAATAGTTTTTGCAAGATCAATCGCCCTTAAAACAGGGTCAAAACTCTCTACAGAACCCTCCAGGACAAATGGCTTAATTTCCTTAGCTGGGTCATTAGAAAGAAGCTTTTCAAGTGAATTCTCCTCGCGAGAAGATGGCAGAACCTTCTCAACAACTCTCTCTTTATCGACAGCAGTGGGTAAAGCTTGCTTTAACGAAGCCTCGTTAGCAACCCACAAATCCATAGCTAACAAGAAAGGCATTAATCCGAGTGATGATTTGAATAAGCTAAGGCTATTGAGCTCAGCAATGACTTTCCAAAATCCTTTTCCAAAACACTAATGGTTGAGAAACTCAACACCAATGATCTACTAGAAATCGGCGGTCAAAAATTTAAAAGCCGACTTTTTACAGGAACTGGGAAGTACCCAAGTTTAGAAGCAATGCAAAACAGCTTGCATCATTCTGAATCTCAAATGGTTACTGTTGCTGTTCGAAGAATCCAAGGGTCTCAAGCTGGTCATCAAGGCCTCATTGAAGCAATTAATTGGAAGAAGATTTGGATGCTGCCCAATACCGCAGGTTGCGCCAATGCAGAAGAAGCTGTTCGCATAGCCAGACTCGGCCGAGAACTAGCAAAACTTGCCGGACAACATGAAAATAATTTCGTGAAGCTAGAAGTGATTCCAGATAGCACTCATCTCCTCCCAGATCCATTTGGCACACTTCAGGCCGCAGAACAACTAATCAAAGAAGGCTTTGTAGTACTCCCATATATCAATGCAGATCCATTACTGGCAAAACGTCTTGAAGAAGCAGGTTGTGCAACTCTCATGCCACTAGGGTCACCCATCGGTTCAGGGCAAGGGCTAAGAAATTCCGCGAATATTGCAATGATTATCAATGAAGCCAAGGTGCCTGTAATTATTGATGCAGGTATAGGGGTCCCAAGCGAGGCTGCACAAGCCATGGAGATGGGTGCAGATGCTGTCCTAATCAATAGTGCAATTGCATTAGCTCACGACCCAGTCTTAATGGCTCAGGCCATGTCTAAAGCCGTAGAAGCTGGCAGAGAAGCATTTTTGGCCGGTCGATTGCCACGCAGAGAAGAAGCCTGTCCTAGTTCGCCAACACTTGGGATGGTCAGAGACTAAGAATCATGAAGAGGCGTAAAGGAACGTAACGGAAACAGTCAGTCGAGTTATCTACTCCATAAGGTCCGCCGAGATGTATAAATTCCATGCCGATTATTGAAGAAGATGGTGGTCGGCTAAATGCCTTTGCGAAAGAACCCAAAATTGAAGTAATTGACAACGAGACTCAACAGAACAACGTTTCTCGCATTATTCTGATTGGTGGAGCACTACTTGTGGGCGGCTTAATTGCCTTAACTGTGACCATTAGCTGAAAACCCTGTAGTAGCTTGCATAACTGAGCGAATTGCTCTTTCCTGCAGGAGTTTGGGGTGAAAGTTCTAGTTCTCGGTGGTGATGGATTCTGTGGATGGCCTTGTGCCGTTAACTTGGCCGACCAAGGCCACGACGTTGTAATCGTCGACGATCTGAGCCGCCGCAAAATAGATATTGATCTCGAAGTTGAGTCTCTGACTCCAATTTCGAGCATTGGTGATCGTCTTAAAGCATGGGAGGAGACCGGTGGCACTCCGATGCGTTTCATCAATATGGACATCGCACACCAATATCAATGTCTACTTGACCTCCTTCTAGAAGAAAAACCTGATTCCATAATTCATTTTGCTGAACAACGAGCTGCGCCCTACTCGATGAAGAGCAGCTCCACTAAGAGGTACACAGTTGACAACAATGTGAATGGAACGCACAACCTCTTAGCAGCAATTGTTGAAAGTGGTCTAGATATCCATATCGTTCACCTCGGAACCATGGGAGTGTATGGATATGGTTCACATCGTGGTGCAACTATTCCAGAGGGATATCTAAAAGTCGAAGTCCCTCAACCAGACGGAAGTCGCTTTGAAGAAGAAATTCTTCATCCTGCAAGTCCAGGAAGCGTCTATCACATGACCAAAACGCTCGATCAATTGCTTTTCTTGTATTACAACAAAAATGACAACATTCGAATAACAGACCTCCATCAAGGAATCGTTTGGGGAACAAACACGGAAGCAACCAGCAAAGACCAACGCTTGACCAATCGGTTTGATTACGACGGAGACTATGGAACAGTTTTAAACAGGTTCCTAATGCAAGCAGCTATTGGATATCCCTTAACAGTTCATGGAACAGGAGGACAAACACGAGCATTTATTCATATTCGCGACTCGGTACGTTGCGTTCAGCTAGCTCTTGAAAACCCTCCCAACAGAGGAGAAAGAGTAAAGATTTTCAACCAGATGACCGAAAGTCACCAAGTTGGTGAATTAGCTAAAAAAGTTGCAGCACTAACTGGTGCCGAAATCAATTACTTACCCAATCCAAGAAATGAAGCAGTAGAAAATGACCTAATTGTTGATAATCGCTGCTTTATTGAATTAGGACTCAATCCAACCACCCTGGATGATGGACTTCTTGCAGAAGTTGTTGATGTTGCACGTCGCTATTCCGATAGGTGTGATCGGAAACGAATTCCTTGCATTTCGGCATGGACTTCAACACAAGCGCAAGCAATTAAAACGCCATGACCAGGTGTTGCTCTAAAAAACAAACAAAGAAGTGAAAATAGCTTTCTTTACCGAGACTTTTCTTCCAAAAGTTGATGGGATCGTTACTCGACTCACAAAAACTGTTCAGCACTTAATTAAAGCTGGGGATGAAGTAGTTGTTTTCTGCCCTGAAGGCGGCCCAAGCCATTACATGGGAGCAAAAGTCATAGGGGTCCCTGCAATGCCACTACCTCTCTATCCAGAGCTAAAACTAGGGCTCCCAGGCCCAGCGGTATCAGAAGCATTAGAAAGTTTTGAGCCAGATCTTGTTCACGTAGTAAATCCTGCGGTGCTAGGCCTGGGTGGAATCTGGCTTGCAAAAACAAATACCATTCCATTAATCGCCAGCTACCACACTCATCTGCCGAAATATCTTGAACATTACGGGATGGGCATGCTTGAACCACTTCTTTGGGAACTTCTCAAAGCAGCTCACAATCAAGCGGTACTCAATCTGTGTACCTCCACCGCAATGGTTAGTGAACTCAGCGAAAAAGGGATTCAAAATACCGCCCTTTGGCAAAGAGGAGTGGACACTGATACCTTCCGTCCTGAACTCCGCAGTGATTCAATGCGACGGAGACTACTAGGAGAACATGATGACCAAGGGGCGCTACTTATTTATGTAGGAAGGCTCTCAGCAGAAAAACAGATTGAACGAATAAAGCCAGTACTAGATGCGATACCAGAAAGTCGCCTGGCGTTAGTTGGTGATGGACCACACCGACAACAGCTTGAAAAAATTTTTGAAAATACAGCTACTACATTTGTCGGTTACTTAGGAGGCGAAGAACTGGCCAGTGCCTATGCAAGCGGAGATGCTTTCCTCTTTCCTTCCAGCACAGAAACTCTTGGCCTAGTGCTTTTAGAAGCTATGGCTGCAGGATGTCCTGTGGTAGGTGCAAACAGGGGTGGGATCCCAGACATTATTTCTCATGGAAGAAATGGATGTTTGTACGATCCTGACGGCAGCGACCAAGGCTCAGCCAGCCTTATTCAAGCAACTCAAAAAATCTTAGGTAATGATCTAGAGCGCCAATCCATGCGTAATTCTGCTAGAGAAGAAGCAGAGCGCTGGGGCTGGGAAAGTGCCACTGAACAGCTAAGAAATTATTATCGCGGCGTACTCGAAGAAGCCATAAAAAAAGCAGCTTAATGGGATCAAGCTGCTTGGGGTGGCGTTGGGGGTGAACCCAAAGGTTGAAAAGGTAAAACTAAAGTCGCCCATCTATCTGGTCTATCAGGACGCTTTCTGCGAGGTTGACGAATGCCAAATGGCACACGCACAACGTTAGTGCCATCAACCTGTATGGACCTTCCACTGCTTAATACAGATTCAAGACCTTCTGGAATAGAAGGCAAATTTGGTTTTTTCTTTGTTTGCAGTGGTATTGGTTGATTAATAGTGGTGTCTCTACGCATGCTGTCCCCCCAGCAATGAGAACCGCTGCCGTACAGAATAGGTAAAACTCTGGAAAAAGCAGCTGATTAAAACCAAAAAATTCGGTTTTCGATGAAAATTTAACTCTTAAAAGCCATTTAGGCCAGAGCTGAGCGGCAAACTATTGCTCTAAAAACCCCTCATACGTAGAGCAAGTACAAACCAAATTGCGATCTCCATGAACATTGTCTATGCGGGAAACAGCAGGCCAGAACTTATTATTTTGCTGATTAAGTAACGGAAAAGCCGCTTGATTGCGGCTATAAGGACGATCCCAATTTTCCGCAGTAACTGACGACAACGTATGTGGTGCAAGTCGAAGAGGGTTAAGTTCTCGGTCGCTAAGTCCTTGTTCGATAGCCTCTACTTCTCCCCTGATAGCAATCATTGCATCGCAAAAACGATTTAACTCCTCAAGGCTTTCGCTTTCAGTTGGTTCAACCATCAATGTTCCTGGGACAGGCCAACTAACAGTTGGAGCATGAAAGCCATAATCCATTAATCGCTTTGCAATATCATCAACTTCAATACCAGTAGAACGTTTTAACGGCCGCAAATCCAAAATGCACTCATGGGCCACAAGACCATTTCGCCCTTTAAAAAGTACTGGGAAGTAAGGATCAAGTCGATGAGCAAGATAATTAGCTGAAAGAAGTGCTACTGAACTCGCTTGACGCAAACCTTGTAATCCCATCATTCGCAAATACATCCAAGTAATTGGCAAAATTCCTGCACTTCCATAAGGGGCTGCAGAAACTGCACCAATTGCCTTGTCCCCTCTAGAATTATCTAAAGAATGTCCAGGTAAATAAGGCACCAAATGTGATGCAACTGCTATGGGGCCAACTCCAGGGCCACCCCCACCATGTGGAATGCAAAATGTTTTATGCAAGTTGAGATGACAAACGTCAGCACCATAAGAACCTGGTCTACAAAGGCCAACTTGTGCATTCAAATTGGCGCCGTCAAGATAAACTTGTCCTCCATATTGATGAATCAATTCACATATCTCACGAATCTTCGGCTCAAAAACTCCATGGGTAGAAGGATAAGTAACCATGATTGCCGCTAATTCTGAAGCATTATTTTTTGCTTTATTGGCAAGATCCTCTAGATCTATATTTCCATCTTGATCACAAGAAATAGGCACTGCACGCATGCCAGCCATAACAGCACTTGCAGGATTTGTTCCATGAGCGCTTTGTGGAATCAGGCAAACATTCCTATGCCCTTGCCCACAAGATTGATGCCATGCACGAATTACTAGAAGCCCAGCAAACTCCCCTTGCGAACCAGCATTTGGCTGCAATGAAACACCAGAAAATCCTGTAATATCTGCAAGCCATGTTTCTAAATCTCTAATCAAATGCTTGTATCCAGAAATTTGCTTTAAAGGGGTAAAAGGGTGAAGAGAAGAAAACTCTCTCCATCCAACTGAGAGAAGTTCAGACGCTGCGTTCAACTTCATTGTGCAACTTCCTAACGGAATCATTCCGTGCAACAATGAAAAATCCTTGTTAGCAAGACGGTGAATATAACGAAGCAACTCAGTCTCGCTGCGATAACTATTAAAAACAGGTTGAGATAACCATTTGCGTCTTCTTAAAGGCACATCAGGAAGCAAATCCTCAAGTTTTAAACTGAAACTATCCAGGCTCTGCGAAGACTTTCCTATTGCTTTTGCAAGAATTAAATGAAGCGAATGAAGCTCTGCCTCCGTAGTTAGCTCATCAAGAGTGATTCCAAATCCTTTTGCTCTTTCTAATGGCACGCCTAAAGGAAGGACTCGTAAATTAAAGCCTTCTGACTCCGCCAATTTATGGACTTCCAAAGCTTCAGGACACTCGACTTCAATAGTGTCAAAGCGAGTCATTGGTTGAATTAAATAACCAAGCTCAATTAACAGCTTCTCAAGGTGAGTACGAAAACTAAGAACCCGATATGCAATATCTTCTAAGCCATCAGATCCATGGTGTAAGGCATAAAACGAAGCTATCTCTGCCAAGAGAACCTGAGCAGTGCAAATATTGCTAGTTGCCTTATCTCTACGAATATGTTGCTCTCTCGTCTGCAAAGCTAAGCGAAGTGCTGGCTTTCCTTCTGCATCAATTGATTGCCCTACTAACCGCCCTGGGACAAGACGCTTGAACGCTTCCCGGGTCGCAAAGAATGCAGCATGTGGACCCCCAAAGCCCATTGGAACTCCAAAGCGTTGTGCGCTACCAACAGCAATATCTGCTCCAAGATCCCCAACAGGAGCAAGTAAAACCTGCGCCAAAGGATCAACTGCAACAGTAACTAATGCATCCACTTCATGAGACGAAGCAATAATTTTTGAGGGATCCCAAAGCCTTCCACTCCGACCAGGCAATTGCAAAAGCACACCAAAAACATTTTCATCTAAATCGAAATCTGTTGGTTCTGAAACCTCCAAAATGATGCCTAATGGTTCAGCACGAGTTCTAAGAACCTCAAGAGTTTGCGGAAGAATATCTTCATCAACAACAAAACGATTTGCTTCAGAACGCTTACTGACAGAAAAGCTCAAACTCATCGCCTCAGCAGCGGCAGTCGCCTCATCCAACAAAGAAGCATTCGAGATTGGCAATCCAGTTAACTCGCTAATCAAAGTCTGAAAATTAAACAGAGCTTCTAGTCTTCCTTGAGAAATTTCAGCCTGATAAGGCGTATATGCGGTATACCAAGCGGGATTTTCAAAAACATATCGCTGAATCAAAGCCGGCATTGCTGTGCCGTGATAACCAAGACCAATCAACGAACGTTTAATCGCATTCTTAGACGCAATTGCAAAAAGTTCCTCAAGAGCCGCAACCTCATCACATCCTTCAGAGAGAGAAGGCCCTACTGCACACCTATCAAGAATATCTAAGGGAACTACGGCCTCAACAAAATTCTCCAAATCAGAGTACCCAATTGCCTTCAACATATGTTCTTGGCTCTTGGAATTAGGGCCAAGATGTCGCGACAAAAAAGATAAGGGTTTAATGCTTGAAGGCTCTATTGACTTCTGTTCAAGCACTTTTAAAAGATCTCAAAGATGGTTGCAAGGTTAGAAAAAACTTTCCGAAAGGTGTCGATTGCTAAACGTCTTGTGTGAAATCACATAGAGGCAATTTTCTTCGTATATGAATCAGCGTCCATAAGTACCTCTAAATCATTCAGGGAGCTAGGGCGAACAATAAGGAGCCAACCTTCTCCATGAGGATCATTTTGCAACTCTTCAGGATCGGCAAGCACTGACTCATTGCGCTGAACCACCTCTCCACTGATCGGAGAATACATGTCCTCAACAGCCTTAACTGATTCAACTGAACCGAAGGCCTTCCCCCGATCTAATGCAGTCCCAACCTCAGGCAGGTCAACAAAGACAATGTCACCCAACTGATCAACTGCAAATGCGCTGATACCCACACGCACTAACTCTCCTTCTAGGAGTGCGTACTCATGGCTATCCGCAAAGCGATGTTTTTCTGGAAAATTAAAATCCATCAGAAATGAGCCAAACAAGCTCAAACAATTTGAGTTGAATCTAAGAATCCTTCTTTCACTAAAGCAACTAATGCTCGTGTAAGAGACATTTTTATATGTGAACGATGAGTGCCTCCTTGCACATAAAGGTCATATGGAGCACGCAACGGAGCATCTGCAGAAAACTCACTAGTGCTGCCATCAATAAAAGTGCCTCCTGCCATAACTAGCTCACTTTCATAACCAGGCATCGAAGCCGGAATGGGATTGAGATACGCACTGACCGGGGAAGATGATTGAAAAGATTTACAAACAACTTTTAAAGCCTCAGGATCCCCTAGCCGAACTGCCTGGATCAAATCAGACCGTCGTTCCCCCAGTTTTGGATTTACAGCAAAGCCAAGTGCTTGAAAAACTCCACAAACAAGATCAGCACTAATCAAAGCCTCTGCAACCATCTGCGGGGCAAGAAATAAACCCTGCACAACCAATCGATTCAAATCAAACCCAGTACCTCCCTTACTACCAATACCAGGAGCAGTAAGCCTGCAGCACGCCAGCTCAACCAAGTCCGCTTTACCAGCGACATAACCTCCTGTGGGAACTATGGTTCCTCCAAGATTTTTAATCAAAGATCCTGCAATTAAATCAGCACCAACTTCTGAGGGTTCTTTATCTTCAACCAATTCTCCATAACAATTATCAACAAAGCATACGGTCTTTGGCTGTATGGAATGAATTAATTGACAAACTTTTTCGACTTCATCGATAGATAAAGAAGGTCTCCAAGAATAACCACAACTGCGCTGAATAAAGACCATTTGCCTTTGAACTTTCAAGGCTTGTGTCAACGCAGAAAAATCCAGCCTGCCTCTTGTTGTTAAAGCCAATTCTTCATATTGGATGCCAAAGTCCAGTAAAGAGCCTTGGCCAGAACCCCTTACTCCTATGACTTCTTCTAGGGTGTCATAAGGTCTTCCCGTAACTGATAAAAGTCGATCTCCAGGCCTCAATATTCCAAACAATGCTGAAGAAATAGCATGGGTTCCACTGACAAACTGAAGTCTGACTGCAGCTTTTTCAGCACCTAAAACCCTGGCAAAAATCTTGTCTATAACCTCTCTCCCCTGATCACCATGTCCATATCCAGTAACAGACGCAAAATGTTGCGGCCCTAAGCGTTCATTTGAAAAAGCCTCTAAAACCTTCTCAAGACCAAGACCAACTGCATTTGTTCTGGCTTCTGCCAATGACCTCAAATTTTGTGCAACACCATCAACATGTTCCCTAGCCCATTTATGAACTAGTTCATCATCAAGTATTCCTGGCTTAAATTTCTGCACAATTAGCCCAGGGCGAGGTTTACAGTTCTTTTAGATTTTTCTTTTTACTGGTCTAGCAACCAATTCACTCAAATTGCATCTTGAAAGAGCGTTCTTCGACAACCTAAGGAGTTCATCTTGGTTTCTAATGTTCCTGCAACTTCATCAAGTACTCGAGAGCTTCGACTAAGGGCAGGCATTGTTGCCCCGCGTGATCCTCTCAAACCAGCTCAACGCAAATACAAATTCGGCACTACAAGTTTCATGTTGATCATGCATGTAGCAGCCACATTTGCACTGCTACCAAGATTTTGGAGCTGGCAAGGAATCGCAGCTTTTGGAATTCTCTACTGGATAACAGTGCTTGGCGTAACGCTTGGCCTCCACAGACTCATTTCACACAGGAGCTTTATAGCCCCTAAATGGGTAGAGAAAATTCTTGTACTCATGGGCACCCTTGCATGCCAAAGCGGTCCTATCGAATGGGTGGCATTACACAGACATCACCACCAATTTTCTGATCAACCAACGGATCATCATGATGCTGGCCGTGGCTTTTGGTGGAGTCATAGTGAGTGGATGCTCCATGAGATTCCAGTACTCCGAAAGTCCTATGGACTCGCAGGTGATTTACTAGCAGATCCATTTTTCTGTTGGTTAGATCATTGGTTTCTTTTATTACAAATTCCCGTATTTTTAGGCCTCTACTTTTATGGCGAAATTGCTCAAGTTCATGGAGGGGGACTCGGCCTAGTGTTGTGGGGAATACCTTTACGCTTAGTAGTGGTTTATCACGTGACATGGTTAGTTAATTCAGCTACACATACTTTCGGTTATCGAAACTTCAACTGCCCAGACTTATCTAGAAATTGCTGGTGGGTCGCAATCCTCAGTTTTGGGGAAGGTTGGCATAACAATCATCATGCATTTCCCCAAAGTGCTCGTCATGGTTTGAGATGGTTTGAATTTGACATCACATGGCAGCACATTAAATTCCTAAAACGTTTAGGACTTGCAAAAAAAATTCGACAAGCTCAATTTGTGAGCAATCGATCCTGAGCCTTCACAAGCGAAGCGCGAACTCTTAGATCTTTAAGGAATCCATCAGCACCATTAAGAACATTGCCATCTAAAGCCTTATAAGTTTCATAAAGCTCCAATAACTCACCATCTAATTCTTCAACGGTGTAATCCCTTAAACCCGCCATTACTTCTGCAAATCTTTCTCTACGAAAAGGCTTAGACACCGGATAAGCACTCATAACTTGTTCTCGGCATTGACGCCATGGGCGGCCATTACAGAAATATTCCGCTAAAGCAGCACTGAGACCAATTGCTTCATTCTCTTCAATAAACCAATCAAAACAAGTCGGCAAAGGCAATGATCCAACAAATATCTCGAAGAAGCCGCCTGAGCCAATTGGCTTACCATCATTAGTTTCCAGAGGTAAACACGATTCACTTAACACTTTCAATAATTCCGGATGAGCCTCCGATAAGCGATCTTTAATTGACTCAAGGCCTCGATAAAGGACCTCATTAGATTGACCCAGTGCAAGGAAAACTTCAGGCCCCGGTGAAGACAGTTTTCCATTACGAAGATTAGAAATCTGAGAGCTATGAACACGCCCAAGATCAAAACATTCAGCAAATGCTGGAAGAACCTTATGAGACCAATTATTTCTTTCATGCCAAATATGAATCAGATGGGCCATAGCCCGCCGTCCATCTAACAGCCGGTCGCGGTAACCATTTTTCACAAAATCAGAGTAGAGATCGTTAATACCAAGGTGATCTGGATCCTGATCAACTAAGCTAGTCAAACACCAAACAGATCGCCGATGGCTTCAAGTGTGATCGAAGCAACTGCACCACTATGCAGGCCCGTGGCCTCGCAGAAAGCTTTAAGCGCTTCAGCCAAGCTTCAAAAAGAAATAACCAAACAACCAACTTCTCCCAAAAAAGAGCAGCGCCGATGGGGAACCATGGGCTTTATGCTCGCAATTCACGCATTGTCTGTATTTGCTCTATCTCCAAGATTTTGGAGTTTGGAGGCTGTAAGTACTCTTTTAATTCTTTATTGGGTTACAGCTTGTTTAGGCGTCACGCTTGGTTATCACAGACTTCTTTCTCATCGTTCATTTGGCGTACCTCATTGGTTAGAGCGATTTTTTGCTACCTGCGGGGCATTGAGCTGCCAACACGGACCTATTGACTGGGTAGGACTACATCGTCATCACCATGCCTTCTCTGACACAGAGGCTGATCACCACAACAGTCACAAAGGTTTTTGGTGGAGCCACATGGGATGGATGTTTGAACCAATACCTGCAATGAAAGCAGTCCCTCGACTCAGTGGGGACCTCAAGAAAGACCCCTATTACCGCTGGCTCAACAAAAACTTTCTATTGCTTCAAATACCTTTAGGGGCATTTTTGTTTTGGATTGGGACTTTCACAGGATCAGGTGGCTGGGCTCTCGTGTTATGGGGAATACCAATGAGACTGGTCTTGGTGTACCACGTGACTTGGTTAGTAAACTCTGCAACCCATTGTTGGGGCACAGTAGCCTTTCAAAGTGGGGATAATTCAAGGAATAATGCTTGGGTCGCTGCACTTACTTTTGGTGAGGGGTGGCACAACAACCATCATGCATTCCCAAATTCTGCCCGCCAAGGCCTATTTAAAGGCCAAGTAGACTTAACCTGGCAACATATACGCCTTCTCAACGCTCTCGGCCTTGCAACCAAAATCAGGTTGCCAATGACGTCGTAGGGTTATCGACTTCAGGGCCTTAGTAAGTACTGGTATTAGTTATGGCAAAACGTGTACAAGTTGTCCTAAACGAGGATGTCCTCAGCCTAGGCAAAGATGGCGACTTAGTAGAAGTTGCACCTGGATATGCCAGAAACTTTCTGTTGCCTTATGGGAAAGCTTTACCCGTCACACCTGCAGTATTGAAGCAAGTTAAACATCGTCGAGCTAAACAGGCTGAACAAGAGGCTGCCCTAAAGCAAGAAGCCATAGATTTCCAAACTGCACTAGTCACAATTGGACGATTCACAGTTAAAAAGCAGATTGGGGAAGATGAAGTGTTATTTGGAACTGTTACAAATGGAGACGTCGCTGAAGTTATTGAAGAAGCCACCAAAAAACAAATCGATCGAAGGGATATATCAGTTCCAGAAATTCACCGCACTGGCAAATACAAAGTTCAAGTAAAATTACATACCGAAGTCACAGCCGAAATAAACCTAGAAGTAATTAGCTACTAAACAATTGGGAGAGGTGAGGTGCCTTTACTAAACCATAGTGAAAGTTCATTAACCATGAGTCCTGATAAATGGTGAGCATCCCACTCCAAAGTGATGGCGATGCTGCCAAACAACAGTCTCGCCCAAGCGAGATCGTTTCCCAATCACCTAAACCAGGATTTGAAGGCCAACCAGATTCCATCCCACCTCAAAATTTAGAAGCGGAAGAAGCAATCCTTGGAGGGATTTTGCTAGATCCAGATGCGATCAGTCGAGTAGCCGATCTATTGCAACCAGACGCCTTTTATCTCAACGCACACCGACAGATATATCGCACAGCCTTAATGCTTCACAGCCAAGGCAAACCAACTGATCTAACTGCCATGAGCGCATGGTTAGCAGATACTGGGGCATTAGAAAAAGTTGGTGGAAGCAATCGCCTAGTGGAACTGGTTGAACGTGTTGCATCGACTGCCTCGATTGAACAAGTGGCGAAGTTAGTAATGGATAAATTTCTCAGACGTCAACTGATCCGCTCAGGCAATGAAGTAATCAAGCTTGGATTTGAGCAAAACTTGCCAATGGAAGAAGTGCTCGACCAGGCAGAGCAAAAGATTTTCGCAATCAGCCAAGAAAAACCCTCAAAAGGATTAACACCCACTGCAGAGATCCTGACTAGCACTTTTAACGAAATAGAAAGTCGCTCACTTGGGACCTCCGTAGCAGGCATCCCGGTTAATTTCTATGACTTGGACGCAATGACACAAGGACTACAACGAAGTGATTTAATCATCGTTGCTGGCAGACCAGCAATGGGGAAAACCTCAATTGTGCTGAATCTTGCGAAAAACGTTGCTCAACTGCACAGTCTGCCTGTTTGTGTTTTCAGTCTTGAGATGAGTAAAGAACAACTCACATATCGCCTGCTCTCTATGGAAGTAGGGATTGAAAGCGGCCGACTACGCACCGGTCGTCTGCAACAAGAAGAATGGCCTTTACTAGGTCAGGGAATAAATACTCTTGGTCAGTTGCCTATCTACATCGATGACAAACCCAATTCGGGAGTCCTGGAAATGCGATCGCTTTGTAGACGATTAATGGCGGAACAAGGCAAAGAGCTAGGTCTTGTCGTAATTGATTATTTACAGCTAATGGAAGGCTCAACACCAGATAATCGAGTTCAAGAACTTTCTCGAATTACCCGAGGTCTAAAAGGACTGGCTCGAGAATTGAAAGTTCCAGTAATCGCTTTATCACAATTAAGTAGAGGGGTCGAATCACGAACAAACAAACGTCCAATGCTGAGTGATCTTCGTGAGTCAGGATCAATTGAACAAGATGCAGACCTAGTACTGATGATTTATCGAGACGAGTATTACAACCCAGAAACTCCTGACAGAGGGATCACCGAGGTGATCGTCACCAAACATCGCAACGGTCCTGTGGGAACAGTAAAGCTGCTTTTTGAACCGCAATTCACAAGATTTAGAAATCTAGCCGCATAAATCAAATAAACAGCCAAAATCTTTCTGCGGATAATAGTTATATGAACAGTCTTAAAGATCCAACCGAATGCTTCGATGTCATTGTGATCGGTGGTGGTCATGCAGGGTGTGAAGCTGCACTGGCGAGCTCCCGGCTAGGGCTAACAACTGCCTTGTTCACGCTCAATCTCGACCGTATTGCATGGCAACCTTGTAATCCCGCAGTAGGCGGTCCAGCGAAAAGTCAACTTGTACATGAAGTAGATGCTCTTGGAGGCGTAATTGGAAAACTTGCAGATTTCGCAGCAATTCAGAAACGAATTCTTAACGCAAGTAGGGGACCAGCTGTATGGGCCCTAAGAGCTCAAACAGACAAAAGACTCTATTCAAGAAAAATGTTGGAAATACTCCAAAACACACCTCACCTCGCACTTCGTGAAGCAATGATTACGGAATTGATAATAGATGGAGAAAACCCAAAAAATATCAACCAAAGTGAATTATCTGATTTCCAAGTTCCGGAAATTCAAGGCGTAAAAACATATTTCGGAAGTTTCTACAGTGCTAAAGCAGTCATTCTCACTACAGGGACTTTTCTGGGAGGAAAAATTTGGGTAGGTAGTCAATCAATGCCCGCAGGCCGTGCAGGAGAACAAGCAGCCGAAGGATTAACAGAATCGCTACAAAACCTTGGCTTCATAACTAATCGACTCAAGACAGGAACTCCTGCTCGAGTAGATAGACGAAGTATCCAACTCGACAGCCTAGAAGAGCAACCTAGTGATGCATCTGATCGTTTCTTCTCATTCGATCCAAATGCATGGATTAGTCAAGAGCAAATGAGCTGTCATATCACACGAACTACAAACAAAACTCATAAGCTAATCAAAGATAATCTTCATCTCACGCCAATATATGGAGGTTTTATTGATAGCAAAGGCCCACGTTATTGCCCATCGATCGAAGATAAAATAGTACGTTTTTCAGATAAAGAATCTCATCAAATTTTTCTCGAGCCCGAAGGGCGAGATACTCCAGAAATATATGTTCAAGGTTTCTCTACAGGATTACCAGAAGATATACAACTACAACTACTAAGAACTCTTCCTGGACTAGAGAATTGCATAATGCTTCGACCAGCATATGCAGTTGAATATGACTATATGCCTGCGACACAACTCAAGCATTCTTTAGAAACCAAACGGGTACAAGGGCTCTTTAGTGCAGGCCAATTAAACGGGACCACTGGTTATGAAGAAGCTGCAGCTCAAGGGCTTGTCGCAGGACTTAATGCATCAAGACTCATCAAAGGCCAAGAAGCAATTGAATTCTCTCGCGAAGACAGCTACATAGGAACAATGATCGATGATCTTGTTAGTCAAGATCTTCACGAACCTTATAGAGTCCTAACCAGCCGAAGTGAATATCGTCTTGTTCTTAGAGGAGATAATGCAGATAGACGACTCACCCCACTGGCATACGAGCTTGGGCTCATAGATAAACGCCGCTGGGTTTTGCATAAAGAGAAGCTGCACGCAATCGAAGAAGAAAAAAATCGACTAGAAAGTCAGCGATTAAAAGAAACTGATCCAATTGCTCCTGAAATCTGCAAGGAGACTGGTGCTCCTATTAATGGATCAATAACACTTGCGAATTTATTACGCCGACCAGGAGTACATACCTCAACCCTTATTCGATATAACCTGTCAGCTCCAGAATTATCTCTCGCTATTCAGGAAGGTGCAGAAATTGACATTAAATACAGTGGTTATTTAGAACGCCAACAAGCACAAATTGATCAATTAAAAAAACATAGGAAGCGATTACTGCCTAGAGATCTGGACTACAATAATATCGGCACAATTTCTAAAGAAGCTCGAGAAAAATTAACGCTGATTAAACCGGTTAGTTTAGGACATGCAGCTGATTTGCCAGGCGTCAGTAAAGCAGATGTATCAGCTCTTCTAGTTTGGTTAAAACTAGAAAGTCGTAAAAAACATCAAGCCAACTTTTCGTTATGAATGATCAGCTCACTAACGGAGGTGACTTCTGAAACAATCACTATTCGAGTCTCCAAAAATTATTTGGGAGGCTCCTCGCAAGTCTGTAATAACTGGCAATGGGCCACATTTACTCCCAGGGCCATGGAAATTAATGCTTTTAGGTGATGGAAGCCCAACACGTCATCTCCGATTGCTTACTGGTCAAGAAGTAGAGATCAAATTAATTGGAATGGAGCCAGAGTCGCCTGAAAGTTCGGGAGCCCCTATTGAAACGAAGGAACTCAGTCCACCTTTACTTAGACGTCAAGTTTGGCTCACATGTGGAAGACAAACCCTTGCCTGGGCAGAAAGTTGGTGGAATCAAATTGAAGTGCAGAAAAGTCTGAAAAATAAGCATCAACCAATATGGAGAAGTCTCACCGAAGGTCGTTCAGAACTGTTTAGAGAAGTAGATGGTTTGGCCTTAGTCTCAGCAAAATGGCTTGAATCTGAGTTTCAGAGAGAAGGACCATTTTGGAGTAGACATTATAGATTTTTTAGAAATGCAAAAGAGCTAACTGTTATCCGAGAAGTTTTCAGCCCCAATTTAGAAACTTGGCTTGGCCAAGCTCAATACAAATATCCATTAAAATAGATTTTCTAGAATAGATAATTTATATTAAGGTCGACAATATATGAATTTGTGAATTAAAAACGTCTTCGGCTAGACCTCGGCAATGGTCGGCGATCAGAGCTGTTTGATTTACGACTTCTTTTAGAGATCGGGTCGTTGTTCAAGCGTTGATCTGGTTGAGGGCGTTGCCATTTGTCCACTCGATAATCAGAGTCTTGAGGCCAATCATCTGAAGACGCAGAAGTCTGATTCAGTTCAGTTCTAGAAGAAATCTCTTTTGGACTTCTGCGCGAAATAGCATCTAAAGGTTTCTTTTTCACCAAATTAGTCTCCTTAGTATCTGACTGCCAAGGTTCAACCCAATCATCCTCATCTTCTAGAAACCAATCAATTTTGTCACCAACCCAGCGTCCTACAGATTCCAAGCTTGAACTTGAGCGACGATCCACGTTGATAGACCTTCGTTTTCCTGGCCGCGTGCCAGCAACACCATCTACGAACTGTCTCCCAGTCTCTATCCACTGATCTACACGACGATCAAAAGAATCTTTCGCTTGCTGGCGACGATATTTATCTTGACGACTTACATCCATATTCACAATTCAACGTCGCCTTTTCTCGAGCCAGTGCTCTCGCTGTACCCCAATTAGAGCAATAGAAATTCCACTGAACTGGAGCACTAAGAAAAATAAATCCAAATTATGCCTCCTTTTTAGCCGGCACATAGTGCAAGAGACAATTCACATTCCAATGACCACCATGATATGTATCACAACAAGCTTTACATGCAGCTCCACGTACTAAGCGGCGGTAAGGGAAACTGCTTCCACAATGAGGACATACAGCCAACCATCTAGGAGCTGATTTAGGAACAGGAAATTTGTGTCTCACACTAATTTGAAATTCATTTTGGACAGAATTAATTAAGTTCATTCTCTTATAGAAATTTGGCCCATGTCCTTCTTCCACCATTAACACCAAATCTATCCACGCATGGATCATCTCATGACAGAGCGTGCTCTCAATAGCATTTTGCGGCAAATGCTCCAACAGAGGGCGTGATAAAACAATCTCAGACCCACTTTTCGTAGCGACATTGGGCCCTCGCCTGTACAAACCAGCTGTTTTGCGTAAACGACCATCACTCCATCGCACAGAAACCAATGGCCTAGATCCAGCTACCAAAGTACCTTCAAAATATTTTCTATTGAAACTGTGAAACAGCGGTAACAGAGGTACCAAAGGCATGGAAGCAAAGGGGGCTAAGGTTCTCTATCTAAGGCAAAGTCAGTTTGCCGAAAATTCAGGAACTCTTAAACCAATTTTGTTCCTAAAGTAAGCAAGTCCAACTCTCTACTCAATTGCATTCAAACAATGGATGGGGCTCTAGTACGGGATATAGGCACCAAAGTCTTGCTAGCAGGAGCAGGAGGTCTCCTTCTCTTCTGGACTTTTAATGCAGTCAAACTCATCATTAGCGCACGGGGAATCAACCCTCTTGTGAAGCAATTCTTCAATCAAATAGCCTCTTACAGGTTAGATGCGGCCTATTTGTTAACCACAAAAACTTATCGCCAACATGTAAACAGGCAAGATTTTGAAAAATTTTTAAAAGGACTTGAACTAAACCGTTATAGAAATTTAAAGTCAGGGCGTCCAAGAATTGAGGACAAACAAATTATTCTCACTTTAAAATTGAAATCAGAAGATAAAAAATCTGAGTTACCTTTAGACTTTACCTTCGTAAAAATTGAAGATTCCTGGCGCATCGACCGCATCGCCAAAGTCACATCCTAATCCTTAGTTTAATTATCTTTAGTGCCACCCTCTTCGAGCAAATACTCTGAGCGTGCAGCAGAGCTAAGAGAGCTACTCAACAAAGCAAATCATGCTTATTACGTTCTTGATTCGCCTTTAATGGAAGATGCAGTTTATGACTGCTTATATAGAGAACTACTAGATCTAGAAACTAAATTACCAAATTTGCGAACTCCAGATAGCCCATCACAACGCCTAGGGGGCAAACCTGTAGCACGTTTTACAAATACGATTCACCGAATACCCTTACTGAGTCTTGATAACGCCTTCAACTTTGAAGAGCTTAAAGCCTGGTTTAAAAGAATTAACAAAATAATACTTGAACATAAACCACATAATAAGTACATAAAAGTTGTTGGTGAATTAAAAATTGATGGAAATGCTTTGGCACTGAGTTATGCAAATGGGTTACTAATACGAGCCGCTACTAGAGGAGATGGTGCAGAAGGAGAAGACATAACATCTAATGCAAGAACTATTTCTTCTATTCCCCTTCGCTTACATCTCAAGAACCCACCCTCATGGCTAGAGGTCCGTGGAGAAGCTTTTCTTCCAAACAAAAATTTTCATGCAATTAATAGTCAACGAGAAGAAAAAGGAGAAAGCCTATTCGCTAATCCCAGGAATGCCTGCGCAGGGACACTTCGTCAACTCGATCCCCAAATAGTTGCTTCCCGACAACTCGACTTCATGGCCTATACAGTCCATTTCCCGGAAGACTGGCGTGCTCACAAGAATGATCCAAATAAGCCAGTTGGACAATGGGAAGCATTGCAATGGCTCAGGGTCGCCGGTTTCAAAATCAATCCCAATGCTGAACTTTTATCAGACACCAAAGCTGTGGAGACATTCTGTAACCACTGGGAGCATGATCGCCGTTCCCTCCCATATGCCACAGATGGAGTAGTCATCAAAATCAACACATTTGCTCTTCAATCATTAACAGGCGTCACTCAAAAAGCACCAAGATGGGCCATCGCACTCAAATTTCCTGCCGAGGAAGCACCTAGCCAACTCATTCGACTAACTTATCAAGTAGGTCGAACAGGAGCCATTACTCCTGTGGCTGAATTTAAGCCAATTACTTTAGCTGGGACATCAGTTAGCAGAGCAACTTTGCATAATGCGAATCGACTAGAAACACTCGATTTACATAGTGGAGACACAATCGTAGTACGAAAAGCTGGGGAAATTATTCCTGAAGTTTTGAGAGTCTTAAAAGAATTACGACCTAAAAATACAAAGCGATTGGAACTACCTATTTACTGTCCGGAATGCAATTCCAAACTAACCAAAGCAAATGATGAAGCAGCAACACGTTGCATCAACAGTAGTTGCCCCGCCATTCTTCGTGGGGGACTTCGTCATTGGGTAAGCAAAGGATCAATGAATGTAGATGGTCTAGGTGTCAAACTAATCGAACAACTGGTCGCAAAAAACCTGGTCAAATCAATAGCAGATCTCTACACATTAGATGTAAGTCTACTCAGCACTCTGGAACGCATGGGAAATAAGTCTGCAGAAAACTTAGTGGCCGCACTTGATAACTCAAAGAAGAAAGCCTGGTATAAACAACTCTACGGGTTAGGAATACATCATATAGGCGAGGGAAACGCAAAGACTCTTGCTAGAGCTTTCCCAAATATTGCAGAACTTGAGAACACAGCCTGCAAAACCCCTGAAGAAATTACAGAAATCTATGGCATTGGAGAAGAAATATCGCAATCCTTAACAGCATGGTTTACTACACCTTCAAATCAACAATTAATAGCAGATCTAAAGCATATCGGCTTTTCCTTTGAAGCTAGCTCAGTAGGAAAGGCTACCAAAGAGAGTGATGGCAATAAACAGATCTCACTCGCTAAAGGATATTCATTTGTCTTAACAGGAACCATGTCATCTCTTAGTCGTAATGAGGCAACTGATCTAATCGAACAAGCTGGTGGGAAGGTCAAATCTTCAGTCACTTCAAACACTACCTTTTTGGTAGCGGGAGAGAAAGCAGGGAGCAAGCTCAGAAAAGCAAAGGAGCTAGGAATAAAAATTATCGATGAGGCCGAATTGATAAAAATCTGTCTACCTCAAGAATCAATAGCTAACCTCTAGAAAATTTCGAAACCATGCAAAATAAAATCGTTCATTATTGGATCAAAAGTGCCTGTGGTAGACAAAAATATACTGAATTAGCAGCAAAAAAAGGGGGGTTTGCTTGGATAAGACTTGGCTGGTTTGTTTTCTTTGCTGCTCTTCGTGACTTGAAGCTAAATAACCCAGATCAATCTGAACTATCAGATTCTTGAAGGACGTTTTTAGCTGCGCGAGCAAAAAGCCAAACAACCGCAATAGTTGACACTAAGCCGACAAGACGCAATACAGAGGACGAGTAATCTTCTCCTCCCTGAAGGACCTCTCCAAAGCGAGCTATATCACCAGCTAACGAACCAAGACCACAAAACAAAATCGTACCCGGGAGAATTCCTAACAAACCGACTGTGTAATCAGTCCAACTCACCTCACTCAGGCCATACGCAAGGTTGAGCAAACTGAAAGGAAACGCAGGAGAAAGACGAGTCAATAAAACTAATTTCAGACCTTCACGTGTAACAGCTTTTTCTATTGCTTTAAGTTTTGGCTTCTCTATTAAACGTCGCTGAATCCAATTTCTTAAAAAAGAGCGTCCCAAAAGAAAGGCTACTTCTGCGCCAATAAAGGCGCCAAGGAAAACAAGAGCACTCCCCTTCCAAGTGCCATAAAGTGCTCCCGCCAGCATCGAAGCCCATACCCCAGGCAAAAGCAAAGTCACCCACAAAGCATAGAGAGGAACAAACAATGCAGCACCTAAAGGCGAATGCAAAAAAGGAAGAAATTGTTCGAGCAACGAACTTAGGTCAGCCATCATCAAATTAAAATTAGTTGAAGTCCTGAAAAATTAACGACTGTCAAAGTTGCCAATCCTAATGAAATGATCAAGCAAATATGTTTTCGAAACAAAGGCTTTTCTTGTGAAGAAAACAATCTATCAACTTAATTCAAGCAAACGTTTACGGGCCAAATCCGCCTGAGCCTGAGCCTCAGCCAAATTGAGCTTGCATTCGGAAACAACTTCAAGAGGTGCTTTATCTAAAAAACTTTGATTAGCCAAGCGACCGGAAAGGCTACTGATATCTTTTTCTGCTTTTACAACATCTTTTTCTAAACGAGAGCGAAGGGCCACTATGTCCACCAAACCTTCCACAGGGATAAGAACTTGTAAGTCGCCAGTCACCCCAGCTAGAGCCTTGGCTGCTGGATTAGCCTCTGCTGCCAACGGATCTAGTACTTCCAAGTTAGCTGCACGAGTAAGGGCTTTAATATCTCCTTTCATGAGTTCTAGTGCAGCTGCCAATTGTTTATTAGCCGTGACAAAGCGAACTGGAACTCTTTGAGAAGCTTTGAGACCAGCAAGTGCACGTAAATTCCTAACAACTCGAATCGCCTCAAAGAATTCCGAGAATGATTCTTCGAGTTGGTTGTTTAAATGATCCTCATGAAAATGTGGCCAACTCTGTAAAGCAAGCAAAGTATCTTCAGAGGTACCTGTTAATCCATGCCAGAGCTCTTCAGTCAAATGAGGCATCAACGGATGGAGCATGACTAACAACTCAGTTAAAACTTTCACCAAAACTTGACGAGCAGTTTGCTTATCTAGCAATGACTGATTGTTAGAAGCTTCATCTGCTTGTAGACGATATTTAATTAGTTCCAAATACCAATCACAAAAATCATGCCAAGCAAATTCATAAAGTCCCTTAGCTCCTTCACCAAGCGAATAATCGCTAAAGCGTGTTGACGTATCACGATTAACTCTGGCAAGACGAGAAAGAATCCACCTATCAGCCAATTGCAAAGCAGAGGAATCGATTTTTCCCAAACTTTCACTAGTTTCATTATTCAAGTTCATCAGAGCAAAACGAGTTGCATTCCACAATTTGTTGGCAAAATTTCTAGAAGCCTCGACCGTTGCGGAAGTCTGTTTCTTACGGTCGTAATCAAGACGAATGTCTTGTCCTGCCCCTGCAACCTCACGAACCAAAGCAAATCTCAATGCATCCGTGCCATAACGATCAATAAGTAAAAGCGGATTAATCCCATTACCTGCACTTTTGCTCATCTTTCGATTCTGTTCATCTCTCACAAGACCATGTATATATACATCTGAAAATGGCATAGATCCTGTAAAAACCCCAGCCATCATTGTCATTCTGGCAACCCAGAAGAAAATGATGTCGAAACCTGTGACTAACGTACTAGTCGGATACCAACGAGTTAAATCAGCACAAGTTTCATCAGGCCAACCCAAAGTAGAAAATGGCCAGAGACCACTAGAAAACCAAGTATCAAGTACATCTTCATCTTGTTGAATCTGAGCCGATTCCCCAAAGCGTTCAAGTGCCTGTGCAAAGGCTTCTTCTTCTGAACGAGCGACTACATAAGGAGTTGTGTCAGTTAATTCTCCATTTGTCTCACTCACAACAAACCAAGCAGGAATTCGATGTCCCCACCACAACTGTCTACTGATACACCAATCACGAATATCAGTTAGCCAATCGCTATAAACCTTCTCCCAACGATCTGGAACAAAACGAGGCTGACCTTTTACAAGAGATGATCGACATCTAGATGCCATGGATTCCATACGCACAAACCATTGAGTCGAGAGAAGAGGCTCTATTGGCACCTTGCCTCTATCAGAGAAAGGCACGGTATGGCGATAAGGCTCCACTTTGGTCAATAAATCTTCCTTTTCTAGAGCAGCAATTACAGCTTCACGTGCAACAAATCGATCAAGTCCTGCAAAGGGACCAGCATTTTCATTCATCACACCATTCCTATTCATTACTGTGATTTGAGGTAGGTGATGTCGTTGACCTATAGCAAAATCGTTTGGATCATGAGCAGGTGTCACCTTTACGCAACCCGTACCAAAATCTTGATCTACATGTTCATCCGCAATAACGGGAATATGACGTTCTAGAAAAGGCAAAATGAGTTTCTGACCGATCAGGTGCTTGTAGCGTTGATCAGAAGGATTGACAGCAACTGCTACATCACCAAGCATCGTTTCAGGTCGAGTAGTAGCTACTTCCAAATAAGTAATCGGATCGACAGTATTAGTTTTTAAAAGGGGATATCTAAAATGCCAAAGATAGCCATCGACCTCTTTCATATCTACCTCTAAATCGCTAACAGCTGAACATGACGCTGGACACCAATTAACAAGGTATTCACCCCTATAAATCAGTCCCTGTTCATGCAACCGAACAAAAGCTTCAGAAACTGCCTTGCTCAGACTTTCATCCAAAGTAAATCGTTGTCTTCGCCAATCAACGGAATATCCCAATCGGCGAAGCTGATCAACAATGCGGCCGCCACTCTCAGCTTTCCAAGCCCAAGCTCGCTCTAAGAAAGCTTCTCTACCTAACTCATAACGATCAATACCTTCGTCTTTTAGTTGCTTTTCAAGAATCGTCTGTACCGCAATAGAGGCATGATCAGTGCCTGGCAAACAAAGAACATTCTTTCCAAGCATCCTTTGAAATCTGACAATAGTGTCAATAAGGGATGTGTTAAAAGCATGGCCCATATGCAGGCTACCAGTGACATTTGGCGGAGGAATGACCACCGAAAAAGATTCTCCTAAAGCCTTTGGGTCTGGATGAAAAGCACCACTGTCTTCCCACACACGTTGCCAACGCTTCTCGGTTCCTGCAGGGTCATAAGTCTTAGGCAAGCCATCTGCCGCATTTAAAAAACCTGAAGAATCGGACAATTCAGTCACAGAAGAATTGCAGAACATTCAAACCATGCTCGCAAAACACCGGCTAAAAAGCGCTTTTTCACGAAAATCAAAGTCAAATCCCTAACGATTGCCAAGGAACAGCCACAAGGGCATCAAAAGATTTCCATTGACTCTTATCAGCAACAACTTGTTCTATCAAACCAACTTTGTCTAAAGCCTGGTGCACAATTTCAAAAGTCAGCACACCGCCAGGATATAAAGGCATTACTAAAACTTCCATCTCTGCAGGATCAGCCATTAGTTTGAGCGAAAAATCATCAAGAGTTCGTTCAAAAAAAAGTTTTCTCATGCGGACTGTCAAAGGAGTGCCTAAAGCATCAGCAAAGACCTCAAGACTCTCTCTCTCTCCGGAGAGTCCACAATTTAAAGCAACCCAAATCAAAAATTTCGCCCAACTATCTACAGTCCAAAGTGGTTGAAAGCTATTTTTATGCTGCCTCACTAATTCAGTTAATGCGAAATCAAAAACTTTTGCTTGAAGTTCAGTTTGCATAAGGGACATAATTTCCTCCTAAAGTCAGAATTGTGTGGCCTGTTAACTGGCATTAGCAATGATTATGGATTTAAACGACCCTGAGCTCGAGTTTTCAGATCTGGTATATGCCTATCAAAGTTGGGTGATGGCAATCATCAACGATGAAAAGCTTGACAGCCAAGAAAAACTCCTCACAGATGACATTGCTGAAGATGCTTTAAATGCAATGAGGTTTCTACCTGGCGAAGTGACAAGTGCTATCGAAACAAGCTTGGCCAGGGTTTACGACGTGGATGCCGATGAATTGGCCTTATTACTCTTCCCAGAAGAATAATGATGCAACTGACATAAATTGCTCTAAATATGTAGCAACTCAGGTTAATAGGTTCGCATCTAATATTTATATTCATCATAATAACCATTCTTATCTAAGCTCTTAAATAACAAGTGCATGATTTACTTCATGGTCTTTTAGATAAAGAAACTTATTTATTTTCTACGTAGAACTTACATGCAAAACAATCCTATTTAGTTTCTTATTAAAGGCCTGAAAGGTTACTATCCGAATAATCTTCTACTTCACTAGAGAGACTAATCAGACAGCCAAAATCACAAGTTCCCACAGTAATTAAGCTTTGGAGTAAAACACAGTAATACGCAGTTCATTTAGGATGATTAAACATATTTTCCTTGCTGAAGCCTGAACAAAACCAACCTCGACCAGAGCTACCCTCAATGACCTGAAGGCACATGATTCATGTTTTACCAACAAAGCCAACTTGAGGCAGGAAGCAGGCCACAACCGTTTAGGTAATACTGCAGCTCTTAACCTTTTAGATAAAAAAACAATGAGCAGAAAGGCAAGTGGGCGATCCAGGGTTCGAACCAGGGACATCCTGCTTGTAAGGCAGGCGCTCTACCGCTGAGCTAATCGCCCTTGAGACAATTCTGCCCCATCGAGTCAGGCTAGGCACACACACTTTAAACACCTATGGCTTCAGGCCTAGATCATGAGAAAGCAACAAGACTATGGAGCTTGATATTTGGCCTAATAACCACCATTTTCTTAGGACCTAAAATTGGCATAACTGGAGGCCTTGCATTTCTCCTTGGTGGGCTCTGGCTTTCCCCAGATTTAGACACTCAGTCAAAGCCACTGCAACGCTGGGGAATTCTCAAATGGCTGTGGTGGCCGTATCGCAAACTTATTCGCCATCGATCTCTGTTTTCCCATGGACCGATTATTGGCACTGGACTGAGATTAGCCTATTTATTTTTATTAATTGAATTAATACTTCTCGCAATTAAATTCTTAGGGTTCAATATAGAAATAACAACAATTACAATATTATCGAATCTTCTCAAGCAATATCCGAAATATATTTTGATCATCCTTATTAGTTTAGAAGGTAGTGCGTGGCTTCACATTATGAAAGATGGCGACCCAGTGCCATTAGAGTTGAAAAACTGGAAACATAAGTGACCAGTTAGTAAACACTCTTTCTTAAAGTGATGAATAAAGAAAACCTAAATGCTTCCGAAACTACACTTATTGAGCTTATTAAAGTTGTTTCCGAGCTTCGCGACCCAAGTACTGGGTGTCCATGGGATCTCAAGCAAACAAATCTAACTCTTATTCCATATATTCTCGAAGAAGCATACGAAGTTGTAGATTCAATAAGGCATGGAAACGATGAGAATCTCAAGGAAGAACTTGGAGATTTATTATTTCAAGTGATCCTTCATTCGCAAATAGCTAACGAAAAAAATAGCTTCTCCTTCACTGATGTAATCTCAGATATACATAGTAAATTAATTCGTCGTCACCCACACGTTTTTGAAAAACAAAGATCTATATCTCATGATGAACTATCGAAACAATGGGAGCTTATCAAACAATCAGAAAAGCCATCATGCAAAAACAAAAGTCCTCTCACCCATAAGCTAGAGAGAAAGATTCGTTCTCAACCTGCACTATATGGAGCTATAACTATCTCGCGTAAAGTAGAGCAAGCTGGTTTAAAATGGGAATCAATAGATAATATCTGGGACAAGGTAAATGAAGAAATGAACGAATTAAAACTTGCCATCAAAAACAAAGACTTTGCAAATGCAGAAGAAGAGCTTGGTGACGTTATCTTCACACTTATAAATATCGCTAATTGCTGCAATCTAGATCCTGAAGAATCCTTAGCAAGAACAAATAAAAAATTCCTTGAACGTTTCTCATACATAGAATCATCTCTAAATGGCGATTTTTCAAGGACTTCACTGCAAAATTTTAGGCGGCTTTGGCAAGAAGCAAAAGAAAAATTGAGCAAGCAAAAGGCATCCAAGCCAAAACGTCATAACGCCCAGAATTAAGACTTGTAAAGGACCTGTCAATTCCAATGACCAAAAATAATCAAAGTAATTTCACACAGACAATTAGTTGCTCATTAATGAGCCACATGCTCGGTGCATTAAGTATTCCCTCTGATCGCACAAACCAAATAAATGCGTTTACCTGCAGTGAAAAGGGAAGGCAATGACAAATCAATCCAAACTCAATGAAGATAGATATCTTTCAATCGTTGAGGCATACAACAAAGGTCAGCTCTGGTCAGCAGGACCATGCTTAACAACTGCCTGCTATGCAGAAGGACCTATCAATCTGCAAGCATTCAAAAACAAACGGCAATCAAGCTTTGCCAATAGCTTTTGGTAACTATCAATAGAAAACTAAACTAACTATCATTTCTAATCAGAGTTGCAAAGCTTTTAATAAGCTGAATAAATTAAGAATAATCTCAAGGCCGAAAAAAATGGACTTAGCTATAAAAGGTCAATCAAAGCATTGCGATGGAGCACTCGCCAACCAGTGAAAGGAAGTGGATCGACGAATATCACAATGGAGTTCGTTATGGTCTCGAAGGCAAAGTTTTAATTGATGAAAAAAGCATCTATCAACGAATAACTGTGATCGAAAGCAGTCGTTATGGCAAAGGCTTGTTATTAGACGGCTGTTGGATGACTGCAGAACGACAGGAAAAGCAATATCACGAATGTTTAGTACATCCAGCACTATGCAGTGCAGAAAAAATTCAAAAAGTGTTGGTAATTGGCGGTGGAGATGGAGGTACCGCAAGAGAATGTTTAAAGCACAAAGAAATAAAACAACTAGATATGATTGAAATAGATGCCCGAGTAGTGCAATTAAGCCAACAGTATCTGCCTAGCCTTGGAGGAAAATCTTGGCAGGATCCTCGTTTAAATCTAAAAATTACAGATGGTATTACTTGGGCCGCCAACTCACCTAACAATTTCTACGACGTTGTGATCGTTGATGGTTCAGACCCAGCTGGACCCGCAAAAGGTCTTTTCAATAAAACCTTTCTCAAAAATTGCAAGCGCATTCTTTGTCCAGGTGGTGTTTTTGCTATGCAAAGCGAATCCCCAGAAGCATTTCGTAAGATTCATATTGAAATTGTCCAACAAATCAGACAAATTTTCCGTTATGCAGATCCTCTGTATGGATCTGTCCCTATGTATCCCAGTGGATGGTGGAGTTGGACATTTGCATCCCAAAACAAACCTAGCTATCGCAACCCTATTTCTTACAGAGTAGCCGCCGTAGAAAGTAAATGCGAAGTTTGGAGTGAAAGATGGCAAAAAGGTGCATTTGACGCCATTCCTGCCTATATAGAAAGAGAACTCCTTAAATGACCAGAGATAACAATTTAATTAATGAATATTTTGACACCGAAGGTGCGATTTTTATGGGAGGGAAAAGAAACCCTAAAAATTGCACCGTAGGTATATTTGGAGTTCCATTTGATGGGACCACATCATTCCGACCTGGAGCCAGGTTTGGACCCTCTGCAATCAGAGAAGTTAGTAATGCAATAGAAACTTATTGTCCTCAATTAAAACGAGATCTTGAAGAAATACAATTTGTTGATTTAGGTTCTGCAAAAATTCCATATGGAGCACCAGAAGCAGTAGTTAAAACAGTGAAGAAATGCACACTTGAATTAATAGATTTAAATCTGAAGCCACTAATGCTTGGAGGAGAACATTCAATAACTTCAGGAGCAATATCTGCTTTATCAAGAAAGCATCCAGATCTTATTTTAATACAATTAGATGCGCATGCAGACTTAAGGAATGAATGGCTTGGATCCAAATATAGTCATGCATGTGCAATGCGTCGATGTTTAGACGAATTACCAAGTAAAAGCCTTTTTCAAGTTTCAATACGTAGTGGCACTCGTGAAGAATTCAAAGAAATTTATGCAGCTAATAGATACATTCCTCATACATCTGGCAAACCAGCATGTGAGTTCATGAATGTACTAAAGGAATACTTAGGGAAGCCAATGTATATCACAATTGATCTGGATTGGTTTGATCCTAGTATCGTTCCTGGTACTGGCACACCAGAACCAGGAGGCTTTACATGGAAAGATTTTGCAGCAATTGTTGATGTACTCAAGCATCACAATCTGATTGGTGCAGATATAGTTGAATTGGCCCCACAACTAGACCCAACTGGAATAAGTAGTGTCCTGGCAGCAAAAGTAACAAGGAGCTTACTGATGCTCCTAAGTTGAAATTATTTTCAAAACCCATACTTCTTATAAGAATATAATTAACACTTTTCTTCAGAAATTTTTTAAAGATCCTAAATGATTATTCAGATCCCACTAAAGCTCTGCCAAATTCGAGTTGCTTATCCATTACAGCCTCCACACTCTTCTCATTCAAACTAGGTAAAGATGGAGGTCTCTTGGTCCAATGATGACACAAAGCAAATACAGCTATCTCAGAATGGACTGTGATCTTCCTTAAACGGCACCATCCATCACTAGCTGTCTGCCCAGGGCAGCAATGCTTACAAGTTCTGCAACATTCTTTCGTGGGCACACTCAATCCCCGAAGAAGCCCACGTTAGTGACAGTTGGCCCATCGAACCATCATTTTGAAGAATCTACGGCTTTCCTTCCATTTTTGAGACAGCAAGATCGCCATCCAAGCCCCTCTTTACAAACCAATGATCCTGAAACAAACACCTCTTAACAATCAATGCCTACAAGCTGGTGGACGAATGGTGCCCTTCGCAGGATGGGAAATGCCAGTGCAATTTGCTGGATTAATCAACGAGCATCAAGCGGTTCGACAATTCGCTGGGATTTTTGACATTTCCCACATGGGAGTCTTTTTATTAGAAGGGAATAACCCTAAAGACATACTCCAAAGCCTCGTCCCCTCTGATCTACATCGAATAGGACCTGGAGAGGCTTGTTACACAGTGCTTCTAAATGAAAACGGTGGAATCATCGATGATCTCATCATTTACGACTTGGGAGCGAGAAATGGAAACCCTGCCCAACTTTTGTTAGTAGTAAATGCTGCCTGCACAGACTCTGATTTGACTTGGATAAGGAAACACCTTGAATCCTCGAATATTTCTATAACAGATGCAAAAGACGATAAGTGCCTAATAGCTTTACAAGGGCCAAAGGCTCAAGAAGTCTTAGAAAAGGTTTCTGGTCAATCTTTATCAAAAATTCCAAGATTTGGACATTGTGAAATCGAATTAACTTCCATTGGATTAGATGTAAATAGTCCAATATTTATATCTAGAACTGGATATACAGGTGAAGATGGTTTCGAACTACTTATTTCGTCTAAGGGGGGGAATCTGTTGTGGTCCAAGCTTACGGAAATCGGTGTTACTCCATGTGGATTAGGTGCCCGAGATACTTTACGATTAGAAGCAGCTATGCATCTTTATGGGAATGAAATTAACTCCTCCACAACTCCATTGGAAGCAGGGCTTGGATGGTTAGTTCACCTTGAAATGCCTGCTCAGTTCTTAGGCAGGAAAGTTCTTGAAAGACAAGCTCAAGAAGGAATTAAACATCGATTAATTGGATTAAAAATTCAAGGTCGTGGTATAGCTAGGCAAGGGCATTTAGTAATACATAAAGATAAAAAGATTGGAGAAATCACAAGCGGAACTTGGTCTCCAACATTACAAGAAGCTATTGCTCTTGCATACGTACCAACTGAAGCAAGTAAACCCGGCAATCTTCTCGAAGTCGAAGTCAGAGGGAAAAGGCATTCCGCTGAAGTCGTCAAACTCCCGTTCTATAGAAGAAAAAAGGATTATTGAAAAGCTGAAAAAGATGCCCAAAGAGGGTCCTATGGGAAACTCGCTTGTGGTTCTTGAATCTTCCCTATGCGCAGCCATGGGTGCGGCGACCTGCGTAGTAAGCACATCGCCCTCAACGTAAAACTGTGTGGCTGGGTAGACCGGTGTCGAGATCACGGTGGTGTGATCTTTGTCGATCTAAGAGACAGCAGTGGAACAGTGCAAATCACTGTGGATCCAGACCAAGGTGCTGAAATGTTTGCAATAGCAGAGAGCTTGCGAAACGAAACTGTTCTTCAAATCGCAGGTCAAGTAAGAGCTAGGCCACCTGAAGCAGTCAATCAAAAAATCAAAACCGGAGAGATTGAGGTATTAGCTGATGACCTGAAAATACTTAATCAAGTTCGAGGAATACTTCCCTTCACAGTTTCTGTTCATGACGAAGAACCAGTCAAAGAAGAACTCAGACTGCGTTATCGGTATCTAGATTTGCGTAAAGAGAGAATGACCAAGAATCTGCGATTACGACACGAGACAATCCAAGTTGCACGTCATTTCTTAGAAGAAGAAGGCTTTATCGAAGTCGAAACACCTGTTCTGACCCGGTCAACTCCAGAAGGGGCTCGTGATTATCTAGTTCCTTCAAGAGTGTGTGGGGGGCAATGGTTTGCTCTGCCTCAATCTCCACAACTCTTCAAGCAGTTACTAATGGTTGGCGGCCTAGAACGTTATTACCAAGTTGCTCGATGCTTCCGTGATGAAGACCTACGTTCAGATAGACAACCTGAGTTCACACAGCTTGACCTTGAGATGAGCTTCATGAGTCAAGAACAAATTCTTGACCTAAACGAAAATCTAATATCCAAAATTTGGAAAAAAGTAAAAGGTGTAGATCTACCTGTTCCTTTTCAACAGTTAACTTGGCAGGAAGCTATGGATCGATTTGGTACAGATAGACCAGATACTCGTTATGGAATGGAACTTATTGAAGTAAGTGAATTGATGAAGGATATGGGCTTCAAAGTGTTCTCTAATGCAATAGCTGGAGGAGGATCAGTCAAATGCATTAATGTAAAAAAAGGGAACGATTCTATAAGCAATGTGCGAATCAAACCAGGAGGAGATATTTTCACTGAAGCACAAAAGGCTGGAGCAGGAGGTTTAGCTTTTATCAGAGTCCGAGAAAAAGGAGAGATTGATACAATTGGAGCGATTAAAGACAACTTAAGCAAAGAAAAAAAACAAGAATTGCTAACTAAAACGAATGCCGAGTCTGGCGACCTCATTCTTTTTGGTGCTGGAGAAACAATGATAGTTAACAAAACTCTAGATCGATTAAGACAATTACTCGCTCATGAACTTGACTTAATACCTAGAGGAGAGGCAAATAATCAATGGAATTTTCTTTGGATTATTGACTTTCCTATGTTTGAGTTCAATTCAAATGAAAACCGCCTAGAAGCTCTCCATCACCCCTTCTGTGCCCCAAACACAAAAGACTTAGGCAATGATAAGAATTTATGGTCAAGCAACCTTCCTAAAGCGCGAGCACAGGCTTATGACCTTGTGCTAAATGGATTAGAACTTGGAGGTGGATCTCTTCGCATCCATGACCCTGAACTACAAACAAAAGTCCTAGAAATAATTGGTCTTCCTAAAGAAGAAGCAAAAGAACAATTCGGGTTCTTGCTAGAAGCACTTGAAATGGGAGCACCCCCTCATGGAGGCCTTGCATTTGGCATGGATCGAATCGTCATGCTTCTCGCAGAAGAAGAATCAATTCGCGAAACCATCGCATTCCCAAAAACTCAACAAGCCCGATGCCTACTCACGGAAGCCCCTGCGAAGGTCTCTGACAGACAACTAAAAGAAATACATGTGACTAGTACTTGGGAAGATCCCGAATAGATTCTGCTATTTACCGTAAACATCAAAAAGCTAAACCAAATATTTCAACGTTTAAAAGCTCACCAAACACGAAAATCATCTGAGTTTTACTTGGCCTAAGCAAATAGCGAGCTACCGTTAAGAGTCACATGAAAGTAAATGGCCAAATTCGTCTTCGTTACCGGTGGAGTTGTATCAAGCATCGGCAAGGGAATTGTGGCTGCCAGCCTCGGACGATTACTAAAATCCAGAGGCTACAACGTCTCAATTCTTAAGCTAGATCCTTACCTCAATGTAGATCCAGGCACCATGAGCCCTTTTCAACATGGTGAAGTCTTTGTCACAGAAGACGGTGCCGAAACGGACTTGGACCTTGGTCATTATGAACGTTTCACAGACACAGCCATGTCACGGCTCAATAGCGTGACCACCGGATCTATATATCAATCAGTAATTAACAAAGAAAGAAGAGGGGATTACGAAGGTGGAACAGTACAAGTCATTCCTCATATCACTAGAGAAATTCGTGAACGGATACATCGAGTAGCAGCCAATAGTGGGGCAGATGTTGTCATTACAGAAATCGGAGGAACTGTAGGTGACATTGAATCACTTCCGTTCTTAGAAGCAATTCGTGAATTTAGAGGAGATGTAGGGCGCAATGATCTTGCTTATGTGCATGTCACATTGCTTCCCTTTATTGGAACATCAGGTGAACTAAAAACTAAGCCTACACAGCACTCAGTCAAAGAACTCCGATCAATAGGCATCCAACCAGATTTATTAGTGTGTAGAAGCGATAGAGTCATTAGTGATGATCTCAAGCGCAAAATTAGTGGGTTCTGTGGTGTAAATAATCAAGCTGTAATTCAATCGTTAGATGCAGATAGCATTTATTCAGTTCCGCTTGCACTTAAAGAAGAAGGTTTTTGCAGAGAAATACTTGACGTATTAAATCTGACCGACCACAAATGTGATCTAAAAGAATGGGCTCAACTGGTTCATAAACTTCGCAATCCTGGTCCCAAAGTAAAGGTTGCTTTAGTAGGTAAATATGTTCAGCTTAATGATGCCTACCTGTCTGTTGTTGAAGCACTACGTCATGCCTGTCTAGTACAAGATGCCTCAATGGATCTTAACTGGGTCTGTGCAGAACAAATTGAATCAGAAGGAGCCGAAGAGCTTCTCAAAGGAATGGACGCACTTGTAGTACCTGGAGGCTTTGGTAATCGAGGAGTAGATGGAAAAGTATCAGCAATTCGCTGGGCAAGAGAACAAAGAGTGCCTTTCTTAGGACTTTGCTTAGGAATGCAATGCGCAGTAATTGAATGGGCGCGCAACATAGCTGGCTTAAAAGGAGCCACAAGTGCGGAGCTCAATCCAAATTCTCTGCATCCAGTAATTCACTTATTGCCAGAACAACAAGATGTAGTCGATATGGGTGGGACAATGAGATTAGGTGTCTATCCCTGTCGATTACAACCAAATACAAGAGCTCAAAGTCTTTACAACGAGCAAGTTGTATATGAGCGGCATCGTCATAGATATGAATTCAACAACTCCTACCGCAATCTTTTTATTGAATCTGGATACGTAATCAGCGGAACTTCACCTGATGGTCGATTAGTAGAACTCATTGAACTTCAAAACCATCCATTTTTCACAGCCTGTCAATACCATCCAGAATTTCTCTCTAGGCCTGGTCAACCTCATCCCCTTTTTAGAGGCCTAATAGAAGCAGCACAATTACGACTACCTTCATCACCTAATGAGGCATTTCAACAAAGTCCCTCCCCTCAGATGGAAGAAAAAACATCCAACCATCCTTAATGGAGTCAGGTTTACCAATAGTGGAATACTTCCACTCTATACAAGGAGAAGGAGCACATGTTGGTACAAGCGCTTTCTTTATAAGACTTGCAAGCTGCAAAGTAGGTTGTCCATGGTGTGACACAAAAGAGTCATGGTCACCAACCTCTTATCCACTAGAAACTGTAGAGAAGCTTTCCCTGCAAGTTTTAAAGGCCGCGTCCCAAGGAGCCGCCTTTGTAGTATTAACTGGTGGCGAACCATTACATCACAATCTCAATCCACTATGTAACGCCATCAGGAAAATTACTTCCATACAAAACAGTCAGGTCATGCCAATCCATATTGAAACTAGCGGCGTTGATAAAATTACGGGCCAACCAAATTGGATCACTCTCTCTCCTAAGCGGCACGCACCTCCGCGAACCGAAGTGTTAGGAAGGTGTCATGAATTAAAAGTAGTAGTTCATGAAAAAGATGATTTAATCTTTGCAGAAGAAATGGCAAAACAAGCTATACATTTAAAAGAAAACTTATTTAGGTCAGCAATCAAGTCCACAAAACCCTTAGAGAAACCGTTGCTTTTTGTTCAGCCAGGCTGGGGACATACAAAAGCTCAGGATCTAGCCCTTGAATATGTCAAACGAAACCCTCAATGGCGATTAAGCATGCAAACCCATAAATGGCTTGGAGTACTTTAATAAATGAACAATCAGATATGTCATCAAACACTTCGTAGTGATTCAAAACTATGTTTAAAAGGCAAATGCAAATCGAACGAAGTTAATCAGTAATTCCAGTAGTTAACCTTCAATTCGAACATGTCTAATCGTATATCTATTGCACTACTTTCTGGAGGTCTTGATTCAGCCACAGCAGCTGCTAAAGCACAAGAAGCAGGACAAACAGTAATAGGTCTTTCGTTCGATTATGGGCAACGCCATCGACGAGAATTAAAAGCTGCCACTGAATTAGCAACTTTCTTAGGCTTAACAGAACACTTAATAATTCATGTAAATCTTGGAAGCTGGGGCGGGTCTTCCTTAACCGACCTGAAGCAACCAATACCAAGCACAGGAGTAATAGAGGGAAGTATTCCCAATACATATGTGCCAGGGCGTAATACAGTATTTATTGCTATTGGCCTGAGCCTTGCAGAAGCCCGCGGAGCCAATCAATTAATTTTAGGAATCAATGCAATGGATTACTCGGGTTATCCCGACTGTAGGCCCGATTATCTTGCTGCATATCAAACACTTGCTGATCTTTCTAGTAAAGCTGGCCGAGAAGGAGAAAGAATCAACCTCTGGGCACCACTTATTAATTGGAATAAACTTCAAATCGTACAAGAGGCTTTGAGACTCGGCGTACCAATTGAGAAAACATGGAGTTGCTATAGAGGAGCTGAACAAGCGTGCGGAATCTGTGATAGCTGTCGGATACGCGACAAAGCTCTTAAAAAAGCCGGCCGTATAGATCTATGTACTAGACAACAATCGTGATAATCCCAAATCGCCAACTCTGTAGGTGGAAAAGACCAGAAATCGTTGTCCAACAACTAATCAATCATTTTGGAGAAGATGGTTTGATCTGGCTTGATGGAGATGGGAGTGATTTAGGTCGCTGGGCAATTTTGGCAACCGATCCGATACAACAAATCTGCTGCAGAGGACTCCCTAGCGATCCTCAAGGGTCCAACCCTTTCGAAGCATTACGCAATCTTGAACCAGGCCATTGGACTGGCTGGTTGAGTTACGAAGCAGGTGCCTGGGTTGAACCAAATAACTCATGGAAAAAAGATAATATGGCGACTTTATGGATTGCTCGTCACGATCCCATTTTGCGCTTTGATCTGCAAAAGGAAGAGCTTTGGATTGAAGGATGCAATCTAAAGAAAGTTAATCAACTTGCACAGTTACTGAACTCAATCAAACCTGGAGAGGAACAAGACAAGCTGTCAAGAGAAATTATTGAGGCCAATGAAAAGGAAGGAATCCCTCTTGATTCATGGCAATGGCTAACCAACACCGATGATTTCACCCGTAATGTCCGACATATTCAAAATTTGATTGCCTGTGGAGATATCTTTCAAGCAAATTTAACAGCATGCTGTACAACATTATTACCATCACATAAGTGTGCGACTACAATTTTCCAACGGCTACGAAAACATTGTCCAGCCCCATTTTCAGGAGTCATTGTTGCATCAGGAGCGGCATCCAGCGAAGCCATAATTTCTGCCTCACCTGAACGTTTCCTAAAAGTATGGCCTTCAGGGGAGGTCGAAACTCGGCCAATTAAAGGAACAAGACCCCGACAATTGAACACACAAAAAGATGCTGATATGGCCGCTGATTTGATCTGTAGCCCCAAAGACCGAGCTGAAAATATTATGATCGTCGATCTTTTACGGAATGACTTAGGGAAAGTGTGCCAACCGGGCTCAATTTATGTTCCTCAACTTGTTGGCCTAGAAAGCTACCCTCAAGTTCATCATCTAACTTCAGTTATCAAAGGATCTCTACAAAAAAATCATACATGGGTTGACCTCATTCAAGCCTGTTGGCCTGGCGGATCTATTAGCGGTGCGCCTAAACCAAGAGCCTGTCAACGTCTACATGAGCTAGAGCCAACTTCACGAGGACCTTATTGTGGTTCTTTATTGCATGTCGACTGGAATGGTCAATTCGACAGCAACATACTGATCCGTTCCTTCATGCTTGAAGGATTGAACTTAAGAGTTCATGCTGGTTGTGGAATAGTTGCGGATTCCAACCCCAGTACTGAAACAGAGGAACTGAACTGGAAATTAATGCCCTTACTCAAAGCAATTCAATAAAAATGGAGATTTTTTCAGAAATTTGCTGGATCAATAAACAATGGAAGCAAAGAAACGAATTATGTGTTCCTATACAAGATCGTGGACTCACTCTTGGAGATGGAATTTTTGAAACGATACTCATTTCAGATGGTAAGCCTCAACTTCTCAGCGAACATATTCATCGTTGGCATCACAGTGCCTTACTTCTGGGAATGGCAACACCACCCACCCAAAAGTGGTTAGAGCCTCTAATAAGCGAAGGAATCCAACGTTTATCTATCAAAGGAGAGAATAGTGTCCTTCGTCTGAACTGGAGTCGAGGAGATAATAATCAAAGAGGCATCGAAATCTCACCGACCGATCCTCAATCATCAGATCATCGCTTCTGGTTAGAAATAACCCATGGGACTTCGTCTTTTCATCCTATTTCAACTACAATTAGTCGTCATGAAAAACGAAATGCCAATAGTAGATTAAGTCATTGCAAAACATTTGGATATGGGCAAGCAATACAAGCAAGGCGCGAAGCAAACCTAGCTGGATGTGATGATGCTTTATTACTCAGTACTACTGGAGAAATCTGTTGTGGCACTACAGCTAATCTCATAATTCAAAGAAAAGGTCAATGGTTGACCCCTCGACTAGCAAGTGGTTGCTTACCTGGTGTGATGCGACAGCAAGGAATCAATGCAGGAGTAATTCAAGAAGCTACTCTCAATCCAAACCCTGAAGACGGAGATCAATGGCTACTTATTAATAGTCTTGGATGTAGAGCTATCAGAAAATTAAATAACACGCAGTTGACAATTTTTGAGCACTACAAAGAGCTATGGCTCTCACTATTAGGCTTCAAAAAACCTTGATCAAGTCTAATATTAATCTTAGGGAACAAATATGGATTTATCAAAAAGGTATCGGCATAGTAACTTTGGCTGGTTCAGGAGCACACGATTTCACTTGAAAATTAATTGCCCCTCCAATCATAATAATTGCTGGAGAAACAAATCCAATCTTCTTAATTTGCTCCACTAATTTACTTAATGGAGCCTTAGCATATCTTTGTCCAATAATAGTTCCTTGTTGAATTACTACTGTTGGAGTCGAGGGATCTAAGCCTCCTTCTATCAACTCATTAGCTATATGCTCAACATTATGTACTCCCATATAAATAACAAGTCCTTCACTTGCTAAAGCAAGTGCTCTCCAATTAACTGTCGGACGCCTTTTATCAACTCCCTCATGTCCTGTCACGAATGTGACAGATGAGCCTGCCAATCTATGAGTAACAGGAATACCTAAATAAGCTGGCACAGCTATTCCAGCTGTTACACCTGGCACCACTTCTACAGGAACTTGAAGACGGTTTAAATGAGCCGCCTCCTCGGCGCCTCGTCCAAATAAAAAAGGATCTCCACCTTTTAAACGAACTACACAAGTATGGTGATAAGCCATCTTGACAAGAATAGAGTTAATTTTTGATTGAGAGACTGAGTGGTGCCCACGCCGCTTGCCAATAAAATGGTGTTCACAAGATTTAGAAGTTAACTCAAGCAATTCTTGAGGTACTAAAGAGTCATAGACAACAGCACCGCATTGACGAAGAAGGCGTTGAGCCTTCACAGTAAGCAAGTCAGGATCTCCAGGACCTGCACCTACAAGGTATACGGTTCCAGGAAGAGCATCAATCATGCAGAAAACATCAGGAAGAAGTCGTTTTAAAGCCCTGTTAGGAAAGATAGGGAGTGGAGAGCAAACCAGTCGCGAGATGAGTCGTGAAGAATCAAGAGAAGCTCTAGATCTAATCCTCACAGGTCAACCCACTCCTGCACAAATCGGAGCATTTTTGATTGCTCACCGTATTCGGCGTCCAGAGCCTCAAGAACTTGCTGGAATGCTTGATGTTTACTTAGAAGAAGGCCCAAAACTCCATTCTCAAGATCACAAAAGAAGGCCTATTTGTTTTGGAATGCCATTCGACGGACGAAAACGAATAGCACCGATCTACCCACTTACTTCTCTAATTCTTCTCAGCAATGGGCAGCCAGTAGTCCTACAAGGAGGGAAAAGGATGCCGCCAAAATACGGCGTAACTCCTCAAGAATTATTCGAAGTCATTGGGCTGAATTTAAATGGTTTATCAATCAAACAAGTCGAGGCAGGTTTCCACAAATATAATCTTGCATTAATTCATCAACCTAATCACTTTCCCTTGGCTGAAGGATTAATTACATATCGAGATGACATAGGCAAACGCCCACCAATAGCAACAATGGAGCTGATGTGGACAGCCCATCAAGGGCCGCACATATTGATATGTGGCTTTGTACATACCCTTACTGAAAATAAATTATGGGAAACACTAAAACTCATGGGAGAAGACAACCTTATTACAATTAAAGGTTTAGAAGGAAGCATAGACTTACCAATTAACCGTCCATCAATCACAGGACATTTCCAGGGGGGAAAATTCAAAAGACTAATCCTTAATCCAGAAGACTATAATTACTTTGGAAAAGAAATTAAATGGAAAGGAATCCAACCTTGGAAAGAAGAAGCCTTAATGGCTCTTGAAGGCAAAGGGCCACTAAGAGACATTCTTTGCTGGAATGCTGGAATTTACTTATGGTTCTCAGGAATCGCAAAAAATTTAAATGAGGGAATTTCACAAGCAGAATCATGCTTAACTTCAGGATCAGCTAAAAAAACATTGAAAACTTTAATCAAGTGGCGGGCAACAATACAATCCGAAGAAGCCTTTTAATCAAGAACTTTTTTCATTAAATAACGATCAAATTCTATACCTCCAATAGATATCTTTTCAGGATATATAATACTCCAAGAATATTTTAATAATAATGAATAGCTAAATAAGCTCGCATCTGCAAATAAGTTTTTTTGACCTTCTGCTCTAGCATCTAGCTCAACTTGATGTAGCAAAATAGTGGCATAACCTCTGCGAATCGATTTACCACGACAATAAAGAAGAGCTAAACGATTTTGAGGAAATCTCACTGCAAAGGCAGCTAAAGCCTCATTTTCAAAGATCGCCCAGCCATTCCCTTCGTTCAAGGGTCTATCAAGAATGCCAGGCAACCAAGCTAAAGCTGACCAAGCAGCGATTTGTTTTTTGCTATACAAATCACCACCATGAGACTCTATTGCATCGGCATAAACAGCTCTAGCTGCTAGATGATGAGAATCTTTCAATTGTTCCAAACGAAATTCTTGCGGCATTTTGGAAAACCTATCCGTCAAAATGAATAGGCTTTATGAGATGTTGGAAACCATTCAGAAGCTGCCCTGTGCAAAGGTCCAAATTTTCTACTCTCCTCAGTGCGTTCATCACGCTTTTAAATGACCGATTAGGAGAAACGATAGTCTTTCCATTATTACCTTTTCTATTAGAGCGTTTCACAAAAAGCGGAAGCACTCTTGGTTTGCTAGCAGGTACTTATGCAATTTCACAATTTGCGGTAGCTCCTTTAATTGGCGCACTAAGTGACCGGTTTGGACGAAAGCCAGTAATCATCACATGCGTCGTAGGTTCAGTAATAGGACTGTGCACTTTTGCTATTACTGTCAGCCTAAGCTGGGATAGTTTTCTTCCACTCTGGGCATCTAGCTTACCTTTAGCAATGCTTTTTATAGCGAGAATTATTGATGGTATTAGTGGTGGAACTGCTGCAACTGCAACAGCAGTGCTTGCTGATATCTCTACTCCAAAAAACCGTGCAAAAACTTTTGGATTAATAGGGGTTGCCTTTGGCTTAGGCTTTGTACTTGGCCCTGGATTAGGTACAACTTTAGCAAAATTTAGTGTCACTCTCCCTGTTTGGGCAGCCACAGGATTTGCAATAACAAATTTAATACTAGTGATATGGATTCTCCCCGAGACTCTTGCAGTATCACAAAGAAGTTCTTTGCCTCGGAAAAGAGATTTAAATCCATTTTCCCAACTAAAATTTGTATTCACCAACCCTTTATCACGCAGACTTTGTCTAAGCTTCTTCATATTTTTTATGGCTTTTAACGGATTCACAGCTGTTTTAGTGTTGTACTTAAAAGAAGCGTTTAATTGGAGTCCACAACTCTCAAGTCAAGCCTTTGTTGTTGTGGGAGTCGTTGCAATGGTTGTGCAAGGAGGCTTAATAGGTCCTCTTGTGAATCAATTCGGAGAATGGCGTCTAACTCTTAGTGGAATAGGTTTTGTAATCTCTGGTTGCCTCCTCTTAACACTTGCCAAGGCAGAGAACTCCATACAAATGGTGTTTAGCGCTGTAGCGATGCTTGCGATTGGGACAGGTCTCGTAACCCCATGCTTACGGGCGTTAATCTCAAGAAGATTAGACAGTGCTGGACAAGGAGCAGTTTTAGGCAGTCTTCAAGGCTTACAAAGTCTCGGTACTTTTCTTGGGGCGAGTGCTGCAGGCTTCGCATACGATCTGTTTGGTCAAAAAAGTCCTTTTTTTGGAACCATTTTTCTCCTATTAATAGTAGTCACACTCATTGCAGGTAGTGGTTCGCTAGGAAATAAAAAAATTGCAGAGATATAAAATGTTTAAGATGATAAAAATCATGCTTTCTCATTTCTCACCAACAATGCATCCAACTCAACAACAAATATTATTAAATGACCAAGAATAAAACGACAGAGAACAACTACATCAATCGTGAACTAAGTTGGATTGAATTCAATAAAAGAGTACTTCTAGAGGCAACTGACGTCCGAACTCCATTACTTGAACAAGCAAAATTTAGCGCAATTTTTAGCAATAATTTAGATGAATTTTTCATGGTTAGAGTAGCTTCATTAAAATCTCAAGTCGAGGCTGGGGTAAGCAAAAAAAGTGAGGATGGACTATCACCTAAGGAACAACTAAAAAACATAAGAGTTCATTTAATTCCACTGATAAAGCAACAACAAGAGCACTTTCTAACAAACTTGAAGGTCAAATTAGTTGATCACAAAGTCCACATAATGGACTATCAAGATCTCAACTATAGGCAAAAGGTATGGATTGATAATTATTTCAAAACCGCAATTTTTCCAGTCTTAACACCATTAGGGGTGGATCCCGCTCACCCATTTCCTTTCGTTAGCAGTTTAAGCCTTAATATTGCTGTACTAATACATGAGTTTGATACAGGACAAAAACAATTTGCAAGAATTAAAATACCGCAGAAAACAATGGAGAGATTCATTACTGTTCCAAAAGATTTAAGTGAAATAGAATCTGAGCCCCTTTATACGTTAATTCCAATAGAGCAAGTAGTGGCATATAACTTACACCTCCTTTTCCCAGGAATGGAAGTTCAAGAGCATTATTTTTTCAGAGTTACTAGAGATGCAGATCTTGAATTAAGAGATATAGAAGCAGACGACCTAATGAGTGCTCTGGAGCAAGGATTGCGCAAACGTCGAATGGGAGGAGAAGTAGTACGTCTAGAAGTCTCCGATGATATGCCTATAGAAATTTTAGACTTGCTAATGGATGGCATGGCAGTGCAAGATGACGATCTTTATAGAATTAAAGGACTACTCGGACTGGATGAATTATTTGAATTAACAAGTATAGATTTATCACATATAAAATACCCTCCACTCAGCGGTAAGACACCTCAAATACTTAGACCTAGTCAACAAGATTTATTAGACGAAGGTGTGCTCAAGCAAGAAGAGTTCAAAAGTATCTTTTCAATTATTAGACGGAAAGATCTATTACTACATCATCCATATGACCTGTTTACAACTTCTATTGAGGAATTCATTAATCAGTCAGCAAATGATCCATTGGTCATGGGCATCAAGATGACTTTATATAGAGTATCTAAAGACTCTAAAATCATAAATGCTCTGATTCGTGCTGCTGAAAATGGGAAACAGGTTATGGCACTTGTTGAACTAAAAGCGCGTTTTGATGAAGACAATAATATTCAATGGGCACGTCATCTTGAGCAGTCAGGCGTTCATGTTGTTTATGGCGTTCTAGGGCTAAAAACACACACAAAGATTGCTTTGGTAATTCGCAAAGAAAAAAATCGGCTAAGAAGTTATTTTCATATTGGGACTGGAAACTACAACTCAAAAACATCCAAGAGCTATACAGATCTTGGTTTGCTATCAGCAAAGCCAGAACTCGGCCAAGATTTGGTTGAACTCTTTAATTATCTAACTGGTTTTTCAAAGCAACAAGTCTTTAGAAAACTTCTAGTGGCGCCTGTCAGTTTAAGGTCAGGAATGGAATCATTAATTGTTCGAGAAATCAAACACGTCAAAGCAGGTAAAGAAGGTCACATTCGCGCAAAGATGAATTCCCTTGTAGATCCTGCGATTATCAACTTGCTTTATGAAGCGTCGGATGCAGGAGTTAAAATCGAATTAATAGTGCGAGGAATGTGTTGCCTCTACCCTGGTAGAAAAGGTCTTAGTGAAAACATTCGTGTAATAAGCATTATTGGAAGATTCCTCGAGCATTCACGTGTTTTTTGGTTTTCAAATGATGGAAATCCAGAAGCCTATATAGGAAGTGCTGATTGGATGCGCAGAAACCTAGATAGACGCGTAGAAGCAGTTACACCTATTGAAGATCCAATTCTTAGAAAGGAATTAGAGGATCTCTTGGAGCTTTATCTAAATGACAACCGAGGTAGTTGGGAAATGAAAAGCAACGGAAGCTTTATCCAAAACAAGCCAAATGGCGAAGAGCGTTGCTCACAAAACCAACTCATAGACATTTGGTGTAAACGATGAGCAATGACTGAAATTTTCAATAAAACCATTCGCTTTTGATAATTCGCAAATATCAAGCACCCTTATGCTTCGTTTAATACCTAGATAGATCAAATTTGCTTCGAAATTTTGTGGGCTACTGAAAGATTTCCGATTCCATACGTCTCACTTGCTTTATAAGTGCTAAATTCCGGCCAAATCTAATTTTAGGAGGCCAGGGTGATGGGGATCCCTCTGGAACCTGCAAAGGGTGCTTTTGATGCCAAATCAGAAAAACCCAATTTGCCATGTGTTTCTTCTCGACGAACAGAAAAAAGCAGTCGAAAAACTCAAGGTTCGCGAAGTCAGCAGCGGCACAATGGTCGCTTGGGAACTGATGCAATTGGTTTCTACTTAAGCAGTATTGGCAGAATTCCTCTGCTTACAGCCGCAGAAGAAATTGAATTGGCTCATCATGTGCAGTCAATGAAAGAACTGCTCAACTTGCCAAAAGAAGAGCAAACCCGTCGGCAACGACATCAGATTCGAATGGGTAAGCGTGCCAGAGATCGAATGATGGCAGCCAATCTAAGACTCGTAGTAAGTGTCGCCAAAAAATATCAGAATCAAGGCCTTGAGCTTTTGGACTTAGTACAAGAAGGCGCTATTGGCCTAGAAAGAGCTGTAGATAAATTCGACCCTGCAATGGGTTATAAATTTTCGACGTATGCCTATTGGTGGATTCGACAAGGAATGACAAGAGCTATCGACAATAGTGCAAGAACAATTCGTCTTCCGATTCATATAAGTGAAAAACTCTCAAAAATGCGCAGAATTTCTAGAGAGCTATCTCATCGTTTTGGGCGACAACCAAATCGGCTTGAACTTGCTCATGCAATGGGAATAGAACCAAAAGATCTTGAAGATCTAGTCGCGCAAAGTGCACCATGTGCCTCATTGGACGCACATGCAAGAGGCGAAGAAGACCGAAGCACTCTTGGAGAATTAATTCCAGATCCCAATGGTGAAGAGCCAATGGAAGGAATGGACCGAAGTATTCAAAAAGAGCACCTCGGAGGTTGGCTTTCGCAACTTAACGAAAGAGAGCAAAAGATCCTACGTTTACGTTTTGGACTAGACGGTGAAGAGCCATTAACACTTGCTGAGATTGGCCGACAAATTAATGTTTCCAGAGAACGTGTCAGACAACTAGAAGCAAAAGCCATTCTCAAGTTGAGAGTAATGACTACCCATCAACAAGCGGCTTAGATAAAGGATTGGCGCACGTCAACTCTTTGCTCGTTATTATTGGCTGGATAGCTCTTGTGCTGCTTGCTGCAATTGTCAGCAAGCAGCAATTTCCTACAAAAAAAGAATTAAGTCGAAAAATTGTTCATATCGGCACTGGTCCTATCATTCCGCTCGCTTGGTGGTTAAAAATACCCGCAAACCTAGCTATTGGCTGTTCATTAATAATCACCATCGCACTAATAATCAACAACTGGTTGCGATTAGTTGAGACTTTTGAAGATGTCACACGTCAAACCTATGGAACTATTGCCTACGGAATCAGCATTACTTTACTTTTAATTATGTTTTGGCCAAACAAAGCATCTGCAGTTAGTGCAGGAGTTCTGGTAATGGCATTCGGAGATGGTTTTGCTGGATTAATAGGTCGTCAATTGAGCTCCCCAAGCTGGACAGTCTTTGGACAACGTAAATCAGTTGCTGGGAGCTTATCAATGGGCATCGTTGGAGGTATAACACTCTTTCTCATATCAAGTATCAGCGGAGTGAATTGTAATCCTATTCATATTGTAGGTATATCTTTCTTGGCTATTTTCCTTGAACAGATCGGGCCCTACGGGATAGACAATCTAACCGTCCCGATTGGTGTTGCGTATGCATGGAGTTGGTTTACCGGAAGTTAATGTCGCCTAAGTCAAACTTCAGAAAATGAAGAGACCGCATTTGCAAGCTCATCAAGCAACTGTTCTGTTGTAGACATATCAATACATGCATCAGTAATACTTTGTCCATAAGCAAGAGCAGATAAATCTTTAGTGAGTTTCTGATTTCCTTCAACAAGATGACTTTCAAGCATCACTCCTAAAAGTTGAGTAGAACCTTGGCGTAACTGATCAGCAACAGACAACAAAACCTGAGACTGTCTCCGAAAATCCTTATTCGAATTTCCATGGCTGCAATCAACCATTACTCGATCACATACCCCCACTTTCCGAAGTTCATCAGTGACATTTTGCACAGCTTCAGGATGATAATTCGTCCCTGAGCTACCACCTCGAAGAACAAGATGGCCATCAGGATTGCCTGTTGTGCTAACAATCGAAGCATGCCCCTCACTATTAATTCCCAAGAAATGATGGGGTTTAGCTGCTGCTTCCATCGCATTAATAGCAATCGTGGCAGTGCCATCTGTGCCATTTTTATATCCAATTGGCATAGATAAACCAGAAGCCATTTCTCGATGAGTTTGACTTTCAGTAGTTCTTGCACCGATAGCCGTCCAACTAATTAGATCAGCAATATATTGAGGAACCACAGGATCCAATAACTCAGTCGCTGCAGGCATTCCTTGACGAGCTAATTCCAACAACAGCGACCGAGCACGTTTTAATCCGGTATTGATATCATATGAGCCATCTAAATGAGGATCATTAATAAGGCCTTTCCATCCAACAGTTGTGCGAGGTTTTTCGAAATAAACTCTCATTACAATTTCCAAATGTTCTTGATAACGCTCTCTTAAAGACTGAAGTTGAGTTGCATAGTCCATTGCTGCATCAATATCATGGACCGAACAAGGACCAACAATTACCAAAGCACGTTGATTCTGGGCAGTCAAAATTGACTGAATGTTCTCACGTGCGCTTGAGACCGTATGAGCAGCTTGAAAATCAATAGGTAGCTCCTTGTGGAGCAAAGCAGGGGGTAGTAATGGACGGGTATCCACCACATGCAAATCAGAAGTGGTGGTCATTTCTATCGAATCACTGTCTACCTAAGCTAAGGAATGTACAAGGTCAGAGCATCAATGAAATGCATTTCAGTATAAATTTGCACCTGACATGGGAAGGTGGAAAAGAAGAAATGAGATTCATCCACCACTGTTGAGGGATCATCAGAATGCTGAGTGTCTATCGCCAATTAGCAAAAGAACGTGAAGCACTGGGAATTCCAGCGCTACCACTAAATGCCGATCAAACTCAAGAGCTCACTCTATTGCTCCAAAATCCTCCTAGTGGAGAAGAGAGTTCACTAATTCACTTATTAAGTGATCGCATTCCGCCTGGGGTAGATACAGCAGCTTATGTGAAAGCGACCTGGTTAAACGCAATCGCTCAAAACAAGATAAACAGTCCATTAATTGGAGCAATAGAGGCTACTCGCCTTCTAGGAACAATGGTTGGCGGATACAACGTAAATGCACTTATTGAACTGCTACAAAGTCCTGATCAAGAAATTGCGAACACCGCTGCAAAGGGACTGAGCAAAACTCTTCTTGTATATGACGCTGTAAATGACTTAATAGATTTATCTTCTAACAACCAATTTGCCAAACAAGTAATTGAAAGTTGGGCTGCTGCCGAATGGTTCACATCTAAGCCAAGTCTGGCAAAAGAAATTACCTTAACTGTCTTCAAAATAAACGGCGAAACAAATACAGACGATCTATCCCCGGCAACACATGCAACTACCAGACCAGATATACCTCTTCATGCTTTAGCAATGCTTGAAACACGAGATCCTAATGGGATCAAGACTATTGCTAAACTTAAAGAAAAAGGATATCCAGTTGCCTACGTAGGTGATGTAGTAGGAACTGGAAGCTCAAGAAAATCAGCCATTAACTCCGTACTTTGGCACACAGGTAATGACATTCCATATATACCCAATAAACGTGCTGGAGGAGTAATCATAGGAGGAAAAATCGCTCCAATTTTCTTTAATACTGCTCAAGACTCTGGTGCATTACCCATCGAATGTGATGTCAGTAATCTACAAACAGGAGATGTCATTATAATTCGTCCTCTTAATAGAACAATCGAGAGAGCAGCTGGAGAGAAAAATGCTGGTGAAATAATCTGCAAATTTGACTTAAATCCAATAACTATTGGCGATGAGATACAAGCAGGAGGGAGAATTCCCTTAATGATTGGACGAGCACTTACAGACAAAGTGCGAGCAAAAATGAACCTCGAACCATCAGAAATATTTATTCGTCCAGGCAAGACAAAAGATTCAAACATTGGATTTACACAAGCTCAAAAAATAGTTGGTCGAGCATGTGGTATCGAAGGGGTCAGGCCAGGTACAAGCTGTGAACCTCTTATGACAACTGTAGGTAGCCAAGACACTACCGGACCAATGACTCGCGATGAAATGAAAGAACTAGCTTGTCTTGGATTTTCTGCAGATTTGGTAATGCAAAGTTTCTGCCATACTGCCGCCTATCCCAAACCTATAGATCTAGAAACACAAAAAGAATTACCAGACTTCTTCTCTGAAAGAGGTGGAATTGCACTACGCCCAGGAGACGGAATCATACATAGCTGGTTAAACCGCATGCTACTGCCAGACACGGTTGGGACTGGTGGCGATAGTCACACACGATTTCCATTAGGCATTTCATTTCCTGGTGGTTCAGGAGTTGTTGCATTTGCCGCAGCTATAGGGTCGATGCCTCTTGATATGCCCGAATCTGTTCTAGTGAGATTCAAAGGTAAATTGCAAACAGGCATAACCCTGAGAGATGTAGTGAATGCAATCCCTTGGATGGCAATTCAAAATGGACTGCTAACAGTAGAAAAATCTAACAAGATTAATATTTTCAATGGCAGAATCATGGAAATCGAGGGATTGCCAAACCTCAAGCTTGAGCAAGCATTCGAATTAACTGACGCTAGTGCAGAAAGATCTTGTGGAGGCTGCACAATCAAGCTATCTGAAAACACGGTTGCTGAATACCTTCGCAGTAATATTGCATTATTAAAAAATATGATTAGCCGTGGGTACCAAGACTCAAGGACACTTCAAAGAAGAATAAAAGGAATGGAAGATTGGCTAAAAAAACCCAACTTAATAAGTGCTGATCCAAATGCTGAGTATGCTGAAATCATTGAAATAGACCTTGAAAAATTAACTGAGCCTGTTCTTGCATGCCCAAATGATCCTGACAATGTAAAACTTCTGAATGAGGTCGCCGGAGAGCCAATCCAAGAAGTGTTTATTGGATCTTGTATGACTAATATTGGTCACTATCGAGCAGCCGCAAAAGTTTTAGAAGGTGCTGGAACAATTCAAGCAAGATTATGGGTATGCCCACCTACAAGAATGGATGAAGAAATGCTGAAAAAAGAAGGTTATTATCAGATTTTTGAAAAAGCAGGATGTCGAATGGAGATGCCAGGATGTTCTTTATGTATGGGAAATCAAGCACGAGTAGAAGACAATACAACTGTATTTTCTACAAGCACTCGAAATTTCAACAATAGGCTTGGAAAAGGAGCACAGGTTTATCTAGGCAGTGCCGAGTTAGCAGCAGTCTGTGCTTTGTCAGGACATATTCCTACCATGAAAGAATATCTTTCTATAGCAACAAAAAAAATAGATCCTCTAGCCTCTGAACTATATAGATATCTAAATTTCGATCAAATACCAGAATTTATTATGCAAGGTGGCATTATTAATGCTGAAAAAGAAGAAGATATTTTGAATACTAATAAATAATCTAGATCTTATTAATGTCTGTACTAAATAATTTAAAACAAAAAAGACAGAAGATAGCTCCTAATCAAAGCATTCGCAAATTATTAAAACAGCGCTGGTTTGTTGTAGTCGTAGCTCTCATGCTGACTGGCTTAGGTGCAGCTTTAACAGGGGTGCTTTTTAAAACAGGCGTTCATACTCTTGATGAATGGCGACTAAATCTTCTTACTGAAATCCCACCTTGGTTTTTGTTGCCATCCATGGGAGGAGTCGGAGGATTTATTTCAGGGTCTTTGATCGCAAGATTTGCACCAGCTGCAAGCGGATCAGGCGTTAGTCACATCATGGGATTTCTACGTCATCGAACAGTGCCAATGGGTATCAGAGTTGGATTGGTCAAATTAGTTTCAGGAATAATCGCAATTGGCAGTGGATTCCCGCTTGGGCCGGAAGGTCCAGCAGTTCAAATGGGGGGATCAGTGGCTTGGCAAATGGCAAGATGGCTCAAAGCACCAATAGCATTTCGAAGAGTAATAGTTGCTGCAGGTGGTGGTGCAGGGTTAGCAGCAATCTTTAGTGCGCCTATTGGAGGCTTTATTTACGCAATAGAAGAACTCCTTAATTCAGCAAGACCTGTAATTTTACTTCTGGTTGTGATTACAACTTTCTGGGCTGACACCTGGGCTGATGTATTACAAGCAATTGGGCTAGATCCCACTGCAGGTGGCTTTGATAGCAATCTAGGTTTTCAATTAGAGCGTAAGTTCACTCCATTAGTCGAGTTCTTACCAATAGATCTTGGCTATCTAATTGGTCTTGGAATAATTGTTGGAATTTTAGCTGAAACATATTGTCGATATGTATTAACAATGCAATGTATAGGCAATGCTTGGCTAGGAGAAAGACTTGTCCTGAAAATGTCTCTTAGCGGAATATTCCTTGGATTCATATACGCCTGCCTACCAGACGCTTTTCACCATTTAGGGAAGCTCCAAGATTTTATTGCAGATGGCAATGCAGATATCTCCCTGGCACTAGGTACATTTCTTGTCCTATTTATTACGTCAGGATTGGCAGCTGCGTCAGGAGCTCCTGGTGGACTGTTTTACCCAATGTTGACTCTTGGCGGTTCAATTGGTTTGGCTTGCGGAGGATGGGTTGAAGCCCTAACAGGTCACGTACCAAGCACCTACATATTTGCTGGCATGGGTGCATTCGTTGCGGCTTGCTCAAGAACTCCTATCACAGCAATGTTCTTAGCTTTTGCACTAACGAAAGATCTACTAATACTTAAACCACTTCTAGTAGCTTGTATTACTAGTTTTGTGATTGCCCGACTTTTCAATGAACACTCAATTTATGAGCGGCAAATCAACATGGAAACAGATCAGTTAAAAACTAGTGAAAAGCGATCTCAAGAACCAAGAGACATACTTTCTTCATTAACAAAATCTTTTCGACATCGGCAGTCCTTTGGACCACCTCCCCCTCCCAATAATCAACTCTGAACAACGAAACTCTGCTATTTACACCTTCCACTCCAGAACCTGGAGCTTTAAAGACTGTTCTTGCCTTTCCAAATACCTATACGATTGGAATCACAAGTCTTGGATATCAAGTTGTCTGGTCTACTCTTGCACAAAGGACAGATGTAGACATTCGACGTTTATTTACAGACCAAGGAGACCCCCCACATAAACAAATTGACCTTTTTGGATTGTCATTGAGCTGGGAATTAGATGGTCCAGTTTTACTAGATCTATTAGAAAAACAAAGGATTCCTATATGGAGTGATCGTCGAGGAGATCACGATCCAATAGTATTTGGTGGAGGTCCAGTACTAACTAGCAATCCAGAACCACTAGCTCCTTTCTTCGATGTAATCCTGTTAGGAGATGGTGAAAAACTTATACCTAACTTTATTGAAGAGATCCTTATATCCAGGCAACTATCAAGAGCTGATCGCTTAATAGCTCTTACTAAAATTCCTGGAATCTATGTACCAAGCTTATATGAGCCACAATACTCAAATGACGGAAAGCTTATTGCAGTAAGGCCTACTAACTCTAATGTTCCTACTTCAGTTGCAAAGCAAACATGGTTAGGCAACACCTTATCTCACTCAACGGTAATAACACCTGATTCCGCGTGGCCAAATATTCATATGGTGGAAGTTGTACGTAGTTGTCCGGAACTATGCCGATTTTGTCTTGCTAGTTACTTAACTCTTCCTTTCAGAAGCTCATCTCTTGAAGACGGACTAATCCCTGCTGTAGAGAAAGGTCTTAGCGCAACAAAAAGACTAGGGCTCCTTGGAGCTTCAGTAACACAGCATCCTCAATTCAATGATCTTTTACATTGGCTCGATCAGGATCGTTTCGACGATATTCGACTAAGTGTCAGTTCGGTTCGAGCCTCTACAGTCTCATCTGATATGACAAAAATACTTGCTCAACATGGTTGCAAATCACTCACTATTGCCATAGAAAGCGGCAGTGAACGAATGCGTAGAGTCGTCAATAAAAAGCTTTCTGAAGAAGAAATTTTTACTGCTGCGCAATATGCTCGCGAAGGAGGCTTAACAGCTCTAAAACTATACGGAATGGTGGGTTTGCCTAGCGAAGACGAAGTAGACATAGAAGCGACAGCAGAGTTATTACTCCACTTAAAAGAAAAGAATTCAAGACTACGCTTCAACTTTGGGATAAGTACATTTGTCCCCAAAGCTCATACACCATTTCAATGGAATGGGCTTCGTCCTGAAGCTAAAAAGCGAATACAACTACTTTCTAAACTACTTCGACCAAAAGGAATTAATCTTCGTGCGGAAAGTTTCGGATGGAGTGTTATCCAAACTTTGCTCTCACGAAGTGACCGTCGTTTAGCCCCAGTTATTGCACAAGTACGTGGTTCACACAACACACTCGGGGGCTGGAAACAAGCTTATAAAGCAGCTTTTACACAAAATGATCGCTTAATCAGCGAAACCAGACTTCCTCCTTGGGAAGAAATTATTCATGAGAACTGGAGTACAACACGGGTTCTTCCCTGGACACATCTTGAAGGTCCAGTCAAACCAGAGAAACTGATCCAACATCATCAAGAGGCTTTCGAAGAAATTTTTCCATAGAAGTTTTTGGCATTATCAAACATCTCAACCCAGCCAAAAGAACCCAGCCTGCAATATTTAATCGGCTATCAAAAAATGGTATGTCTGCTCCATGCATTACTACAAGAACAAAACTTGCTGACCACCATGCTCGATCGAAAGTTGATGCGCCAATAGAACCCTTAGGCTGTTTCCTATTAGTCAATACTCCCCTATATAACGCCGTAATTAATAAAGCAAGCACAGTACTGATTATTAAAAGTGCTACTAGAAAACCATGGCTTACGGCCAGTTCCAATGGCAAATTATGCGCATGTCCATGCCACTGTCCAGTTCGTAATGGATAAATGACCGAAAATGCTGCAGCACCCCAACCTACCCATGGCCTTTCAATAACAAGCTTTATCGCTTCTTGCCATTGACTCAGTCGAGTAGATGCCAACACTCTTTCTTGTGTATATCGCATATCATTCAAACGAGACCAAAGTCCTTCGGGAACAATTGATCGTGCCCATTGCTGGAGTTCCAAACCAAACCAAGGCAGAACTGCAAAGACTATTGGCATCAGAGATAAAAGCAGTAAAGGCAATAACCAAGGCCAATGAGAAGGACCTAAGACAAATGGAATGGCTACAACCAATGCACCCCAAGCATTTCTAGACTCTGTAAGTACCAAAGATGCAACAATTCCCACTGCCAAAAGAAAAGCAATAACACGATTACGAACATTCGATGAAGGCTGAATTACCGTTGCCAAGGAAATAGGCCAAACCAAAGCAAGCCAAGCACCCGCAATATTTGCATAATCGAATAAGCCAGATAAGCGACCTGTTGGTTGACCACCTGGTGCAATAAACCAAACAATCAAACCATTAAATAATTGCCACGGTCCCTGCCATCCAAGCAAAAGCTGGCCAAATCCTGTAATTACAACAGGCACTGTGCCTACAAGAAGACAAAAAGCGCACCGTCGCCTTGCCTCGATAGTTAGCAAATAAGCTTGAAATCCCCAGAATCCCCAAAAGAAAGGAAGCCAATTAGCTAAACCAACCCAAGCAAGCCAACCCGAATACGCTCTCAAGCAGCCAAGCACCATCAGAACACCCGCAATAAACAATGGATAGTTCCACGGATCCTTGAAATAAGAACCCTCACGCTGATGGCGACTGAACAAAAGAGCTACAAGTAAAAACAAACCCGCTAAAAAAGCACTAGAAGCCAGGAAAAAAAGCCCTAGTTGAAAAACAAACCAACCAACCGAATTTGCAGACTCAGGACGAGAACGTCCTAACCAATGAGACACCATCATGCAAATACTGCTGTACGTCCCCGGTAAACCATCACCTGACTTCGCAAATGCAACCGAACTGCTCTTGCGAGTGCAATTCGCTCAATATCTCTACCTTTTCTGATGAGGTCATCAACTTCATCACGATGACTAACATGGGCTATAGATTGCTCAATAATAGGCCCGTTATCAAGATCTTCTGTGACGTAATGGGCAGTAGCACCTATTAATTTCACTCCCCTGTCCCAGGCTTGATGATATGGTCTTGCTCCTTTGAAAGCTGGCAAAAAAGAATGGTGAATATTGATAATTGTTGAAAATTTTCCCAAGAAATCACTGCTAAGAATTTGCATATACTTAGCCAGTACAATCAAATCAATCTGATGTTTTGTTAACAAGTCAAGAATCATTTTCTCTGAATCTGACTTGCTCTCAAACTTAGTAGGAACAAAATTAAAAACAACTCCAAATTCTCGACATAGAGTTTCAAGTTCTCGATGATTTGAAATGACCAAAGGAACCTGCATTGGCAACTCACCACTACGAGTTCGCCAAAGCAGATCTAAAAGACAATGGCTTTGCTTGCTTGCAAAGATTGCCACTCTCGGCAACTCATCTGAGAAGCTCAAGTGAGCTTGACCACCTAAACGATCTGCTAAAGCATTAACAGCAATAGGAATGGAATCTCGACTAACTCCAAAGCCCTCAAGATCCCATTCAATACGACTAAGAAAAAGCTCTGCACCAGCATCAGTATGGTGATCTGCATGACGAATATTGCCTCCATTAGTAGCGACCCATCCAGCCAATTCACTGACTAGCCCTGGCTGATCAGGACAGATAAGCTGCAAGACAACTGTTTTAGAACTCACGCAAAACAAATAGAAAAAACTATTCTCTCGTGAAGTTCTCTAATTCCAAGCTCCTCCACTGACACAATCTATTGCAATAATCGGCGCCGGTGCAATTGGTAATAGCACCGCTTGGCATCTAGCGAGCCTTGGCAACGAGGTGTGTCTTTTCGACCCAAACACACTAAAGGCAGGAAATCGGTCAGGAAAACTATCAGGAACTGAAGCCTCTCTAGGTGTCCTGATGGGCTATGTCTTTCGACGATCAAAAGGTAGAGCTTGGCGTCTAAGAGCACGAAGTATGCAACTCTGGCCAAAGTGGATAGAAAAGCTTTCCAATAAAAGTGTGCCCTTCGAGCTACAAAACCCTCTGTTGCAATTAGCAAGCTCCAAAGAAGAAGCTTCCTTCATGGAGGCACTAGCAAAAGATCGAAAAAAATTCGGTTTGGAAATGGTACCAGCTCAAACTAAAAAACAATTTCAAACTCCTTGGCCCAATAATAAATATGGAGGGTTGCTGTCTTATCAAGATGGACGCATTGATCCAATCAAGCTTCAAAAAAACTTGAAATATGTCCTTAATGAGCTAAAGGTAACAGAAATAAATCAAAAGATTATTTCCCTTGAGAGGGGTTCATCAAAACCAGAGAATCGGTGGCGTGTGCATTTAAAAAATGGAGTGAATATGAGTTTTGATACTGTCATCATATGTGCAGCATTAGGGGCCCAAGATCTTTTACAACCATTAGGCCACAACTATCAGATAGAACCTGTGCTTGGACAAGCACTTGAGCTTCACCTAAACTCACCAGAAGAAGACCTGTCTAAATGGCCTGGAGTATTAATTAGTCAAGGAGTTAATTTTATACCTACTGGAAAAGATAGACTGCTTTTGGGAGCAACTATAGAACATGGAAATATTCCAAATAATTTAACCCTAAAACAAATGAAAAATATGAATGGCTTTGCACCAGATTGGCTAAAGCAAGCATCTATTAATTCGCATTGGTATGGACTTCGTGGCAGACCTGTCAACCATCCTGCTCCTCTATTAAACAATCTCGAGCCAGGACTAATCCTTGCTACAGGTCACTATCGCAATGGAATTCTTCTTGCACCAGTAACTGCCGAATGGGTCGGAGAACAAATCTCAAAAGAAGATGGCTAAATCTTCTTTACAATGAATTAATTGGTAAAAATTCTACAAGAGAATATATTAACTTTGAATGTTAATAGTCCTACTTTGTCTCTGTAAATTCTGCATCTATAACATCATCATCACCATCATTTCCTGAGGGGCCAGTGCCATCAGGTCCTGGAGCAGAAGAAGGGTTAGGAGTACCTGCTTGCTGATAAACAGACGCGCCTAAAGAATAAAGTTCTTGCTGTAGTTCTTCCAATAAAGACTTCATAGTTTCATAATCATCTTTATCTGTAGCCTCTTTAAGCTTCAATCGTTTTTCTTCTACTTTAGCTTTGGCTTCTGAGTCAACCTTATCTCCTAATTCTCCTAATTGTTTTTCAGTCTGATAAACAAGTGTCTCCGCTTGATTCTTTAAATCAATGCGGTCTCTCTTCTCTTTATCCGCAGAAGCATTTGTCTCTGCATCTTTAACCATATTATCTACTTCATTATCAGACAAAGTGGAAGCTCCTGTGATAGATATGCTTTGCTCTTTACCACTTCCTTTGTCTTTAGCTGTAACACTTAAAATACCATTTGCATCTATATCAAAAGTAACCTCAATTTGAGGGACTCCTCGAGGTGCTGGAGGAATACCATCAAGGCGAAAGGTTCCTAAACTTTTATTATCAGAAGCCATCTCTCTTTCGCCTTGCAAAACATGAATTTCGACATTTGTCTGACCATCTACTGCAGTTGAATATGTTTCTGCTTTTTTTGTAGGAACTGTAGTGTTACGAGTAATCATCTTGGTCATAACACCGCCAAGTGTCTCAACACCTAAAGAAAGAGGAGTTACATCAAGTAGCAATATATCCTTAACTTCACCAGCTAAAACACCTCCCTGAATAGCTGCACCTACAGCTACAACTTCATCAGGATTAACAGTTTGGTTGGGATCTTTTCCAGTAACTCTCTTGACTAATGACTGGACGGCAGGCATCCGCGTAGAGCCACCAACCATAACAATTTCATCAAGCTCACCAGAAGAAAGCTTTGCGTCTTTTAAAGCTTGTTCTACTGGCACCCGACATCTGTCGATTAAACTGGAAGCTAATTCTTCGAACTTTGCTCTGGTAAGTGTCAGATCTAAATGTTTAGGTCCTTCTGGAGTAGCAGTAATAAATGGAAGATTAATTTCACTTTGAGTAGCATTTGAGAGTTCAATTTTTGCTTTTTCTGCAGCCTCAGTCAATCGTTGCAAAGCCTGTTTGTCCTGACGCAGGTCAATCCCCTCATTGCTTTTAAAAGTTGCAGCAAGATGGTCAACAATTACTTTGTCAAAGTCATCTCCTCCAAGATGTGTATCACCAGAAGTTGAAAGAACTTCAAAAACACCATCACCAACTTCAAGAACTGAGACGTCAAAAGTTCCTCCTCCTAAGTCAAAAACAAGAATGCGCTCATTACTCTTCTTATCTAAACCATATGCAAGTGCTGCAGCAGTAGGTTCATTGATAATGCGCAGAACCTCCAAACCTGCAATCTTTCCAGCATCTTTCGTGGCCTGACGTTGAGAATCATTGAAATAAGCAGGAACCGTAATTACTGCCTGTGAAATAGTTTCACCTAAATACTTACCAGCATCTTCAGAAAGCTTGCGCAAAACCTGAGCACTTACTTCTTCCGGAGAAAACTGCTTATCAAGAATTGGGCATTTCAATTTCACATTTGATCCAGCCTTCTCAACCCCATAGCTGACTTCTTTTGACTCTTCGTTGACTTCATCTACACGACGACCTACAAAGCGCTTAGAAGAATAAAAGGTGTTCTCAGGATTCATGACTGCCTGTCTTTTGGCAATCTGGCCTACAAGCTGATCCTGATTCTTTGTATAAGCAACAACTGAAGGAGTTGTACGAAAGCCTTCAGCATTAGCAATTACGGTAGGTTTTCCACCTTCCATTACTGCTACACAGCTGTTTGTTGTACCGAGGTCAATTCCAACAACCTTCCCCATGGGTTACCAACTCCTAAATTTGTCTTTCTTGAATAGGAGCATCCTCGGCAGTGAAACCACTTGGAGGCGAGGTGTGGTTCCCGAACAGCTGACCAGCTCAAGCAGATTTACTGACACCAAATAATGATGCAAATGATTAGTGGTCAAACCAAGTTGATCGCCTTACTAGGTGAGCCAGTCAGCCATTCTTTATCTCCAGTGATGCATAATGCAGCTCTAACAAACATGGGTCTTGACTGGTGCTACTTGGCACTTCCATGTCCTCAAGAGAATATTGAATTAGTCCTAAAAGCACTTCATACAGTCAATTGCAAAGGTCTAAATATCACCATCCCTCATAAAAAAATTGTCGCCAAGCTATGTAATGAGCTCACCAGTGTTGCAAAAAGAACTGGGGCGGTAAATACCCTTTTACCCAATAAGGAAGGCGGATGGACAGGAACCAATACAGATATAGAAGGTTTCATCGCCCCTCTTCAGAACGCAGAATGGACAAATAAGCAGGCAATTGTTCTTGGTTGCGGAGGCAGCGCAAGTGCAGTCATTGCAGGATTACAAAATCTAAACTTCGAAAAAATCACAATCGTTGGAAGAAAACAAAACGCATTAAACAATTTCATCGAAGAAATTATAGAAAATCCTTTAAATGCCAAGTACTCATCTACAACTCTCCAAGGCTGCCTTACAGATGACTTAACTCTTATTAAAGACATTCAACAAGCCAATCTGGTCGTAAATACAACTCCCGTAGGTATGGCTGGAAATCCACAAGAATCTGAATCAAATAATATGCCTTTAGGAAAAGAAATCTGGAAGCATCTATCGCCCGAAACAACTTTATATGATCTGATTTATACACCAAAACCTACCTCTTGGCTTACTTGGGGAAACAAGCTTGGTTGCAAGTCCATAGATGGTTTAGAAATGCTTGTCCAACAAGGTGCTGCCTCTTTAAAAATGTGGAGTGGGACTAAGCATATTCCCATCAAAATAATGAGAAAGGCAGCCTTAACGCATCTAAAGCATTAATCTCATTTGATTAGTAGAGACAAATGATTATTCCTGTCTGGCAAAGATTTTTAGGTTTACTCCTCTACATGCTGCCCTGGAGTGATGCCATTCCATTTGGCAGCAATCTTTTCTTGCAATTTCCATTTCTTCAAATACTTGCAATCCCTGTTTTACCTCTAATCGTCTTAGAAAGACTGGTCCCATTTGGAAGTTTGCTCTTGTTTTTTATTTTATTTTTAGCAATTGTGCGCAATGAAAAAGTTCCGTACTTCCTTAGATTTAATGCCCTGCAGTGTCTACTTATAGATATTGGAGTGATTTTGTTGAGCTATGGCTTCCAAATAATTTTTCAACCTCTTGGAAATGGACTTATTTCACGAACACTATCAAGCACAGTTCTGGTAACAGTTCTAACCATTGTAATTTTTGCGATCTATGAGTGTCTACAAGGCAAGGAGCCTGATATTCCAGGAATTAGTGAAGCGGTCAGGATGCAAATTTAAAAGTAGTCACCATCAAAGGATATTCTGGTATCTCCGTCGCTCAATACTCTGAGCCCTAAGTCCCTGTCGGAACACCTAGCTAAATGACACAACAGCCTTACTACGAAACCATGTACATCCTCCGTCCGGATATCCCGGAAGAGGAAGTGGAAAGCCATTTAACCAAATACAGCGACATGCTGGTTACTGCCGGCGCAGAAGTTTTAGACAACCAAATGCGTGGTAAAAGAAGACTTGCTTATCCAATTGCTAAGCACAAAGAAGGAATTTATGTGCAGCTAAGTCACAATGGAGACGGGCAACACGTTGCGGTTTTAGAAAAGGCAATGCGACTGAGCGAAGATGTCATTAGACACCTCACAGTCAAACAAGAAGGGCCATTACCTGCTCCACGAGTAGTCCATAACAGTGATTCTTCAGACAAAGATAAGGTCAAAGAAGAAGTTAAAGATAAAGAAGAACTTAAAGATAAAGAAGAAGTTAAAGATAAAGAAGAAGTTAAAGGCAAAGAAGAACTTAAAGACAAAGAAGATCCTGAAAGTTAACTAGTCTTACCAAAAGATAAAGAGCTAAAAAATCAAATAAATAATTTTATAAAAAAAGATTATTTTCTTTTATTTGAGGCCCATAACCTTGAAGGCAATCCCCAAACATATATAAAACCCTCCGCAGCCTTATGATTAAACTCATCTTCCTTCCCATAAGTCGCCATACTAGGAATATATAAGCTATTTATACTAGAACTTCTACCGACGACTACTGCATTACCTTTATGCAAACGAATTTTAACCACGCCGTTAACATCTATCTGAGTTTTATCAATAAAAGCATCTATAGCTTCTTTTAAAGGAGTAAACCAAAGGCCTTGATAGACTAAATCAGCCCATTTCCTTTCTAGCTGAACCTTCGTCTGCAAAACATCCGCAGATAAAGTAAGACTCTCCAATTCTTGATGAGCACGAATCAATAAAAGCAATCCAGGTGTTTCATATATCTCTCTGCTTTTAATACCAACAACACGATTTTCAATAATATCTAATCTACCAAAACCATGTTTACCTGCTAACTTATTGAGCTGATCAATTAATTTAACAGGCTCCAAGATAACTCCATTAATACTTACTGGATTACCAAACTCAAAACCTAGCTCTATCTCCTCAGCAGCATCAGGTGCTTGAGCAATTGAACAGGTCATAGCAAAGACCTCTTCAGGAGGAGCCACCATTGGATCTTCAAGAGATCCTGCCTCAATACTTCTTCCCAACAAATTCAGATCAATTGAATATGGAGATTTTTTGGTAACCGGCGCAGGAATACCAAAAAGTTCTCCGTAAGCAATGGTTTCTTCTCTGCTCATACCCCACTCTCTTGCAGGAGTAAGAACCTTTAAATGTGGAGCAAGGGCCGCAATAGCCACATCAAAACGAACTTGATCGTTACCTTTACCTGTGCAACCATGAGCAACTGCATCAGCGCCAAGCTCTTTAGCCAATTCAACAAGACGCCGAGCTATTAGTGGTCTTGCTAAAGCAGTTGACAATGGATAACGACCTTCATATAAAGCATTGGTTCGTATAGCAGGGAATGCAAACTCCTCCACAAAAGGCTTTATCAAATCTCCAACAATTGAATCACTAGCCCCTGCATCTAATGCTTTAACACGAATTGGCTCAAGCTCATCTCCTTGTCCTAGATCAGCTGCAAATGCAATTACCTCTTCTACCCCATATTTCTCTTTGAGATAAGGAATGCAAACGCTGGTATCTACGCCACCAGAATAAGCAAGTACAACCTTCTTAGCTTGGCCCATCAAATTGACTCCTGATAAAAAAAATGAAAATCTATCATTTGTTGATATAGGTACCTATTGGGAATCTTTTAAATTAAAGCAAAGGAAGTGTGAATAGTTTAATGACAAATCAAACTTAGGAAACTATGGAAAGATAAATACCACAGATCATTTTCGAAAATTCTCTTATATAGCTTTAATTCCAAGCTAAGTCATGCCACGAAAGCCCTCAAATCGAATAGGTGAAGTTTACGGAGAGTTGACTGTTGTTAGGAGCTCAACTAGACGCACTGGGTCAGGTAATGCGTACTGGTGGTGCCTTTGCAATTGTGGCAAGCAAAGAGAAGTCTCAAGTGACTTACTTTCAAACAAGATAAGACAGAAAAAAAATGTTATCGCTTGCAAGGAGTGTTCAAAAAAACTTTCAATCGAGAGCATTCATAGACACAAGCATCTAGAAGAAATGGAAAGAAGAAAAAAGGCGGCTCAAAAACGAATCGAATTAATTGGACAAGTACCTAAACACTGGCTATTACTTCCCCTAACAGATGCTCATGCAAGAGAGTTAGGTCGCACACTATTTTTCCGAGGTTGTAAATGTCTTAATGGCCATATTTCACCATATCGAATAAATGGTGGCTGTCTTGCATGCTCAAAGGAAAAAGCAGTTGTTAATGATTAATACCTAAAGCTTCTTATCATCAAAGCCAAGAAAAAAGCAATCCACTTCAACTATGGGGCAAATTGGTCAAATACACAATGGGTGTAACAACTGATTGCGAATCCAGCAGTAAAGAGACATCCTAAAGCTATAGAACTTGGAGGTGTCTATGGACGACACGCCACCTGAGAATCATTAGAGGCAAGTTGATTGCTGTACCTGCTCCAACAGTCTTAACCTATTTGTAGGCTCCTCGTCTGTTCAGGCATTTTGTAGGTCAGCCAGAACAGTCGGGCCTCTTAAGCATCGTCATAGGTGCCCTTAGAAGAGACAAGCCTCACACCTGAAGCATTGGCCCCAGGGAAACGCTTTCAACAGCTTCGTAAACTCAGAAATCCTAAAAGGCCAGGCATTAATTAATGCCTGGCCTTTATAATTAATATATAGCAAAGTCAATCCTCCTAAAGCTAAAATATAATTATTCAACGAATCTATTATTTTGAAAAGGTAAAAAGTATTCTAGAGAAAGCATTTGTTCGATTTCCATCTTCAAGTAAAAGACTTAAAGCGAATAGAAATCTTATAACTATTAGCCTAAGTTTTTGATTGACCTTTAGGATCAGACGAAACAGATAAATCAGATTCCCTCAAGGCAGCCACAAGAATCCATAGCAAGAAAAAAATGGAAGGACCAAAAACCAAGACTGTGATGAGACTAGAACGAATCAAAAAGGGTTCAGGGTGCTGAAAACCCCAATAGCGCAGGGCGAAACTCAAAAGCAAAGCAAAGCCCCAAGTTATTGCCATTACCTGCGGTTTAGAAAGAAATGAAAAAGAGTTCATTATGCATTATGTTGATTAATTGGTTTAGTCTGAACAAATAATGAGCGAACTCAACAAGGTCAACCTAAGCGCACTTGACGGTATTAACCCTGCCTTAACACGTTACGGGAGAAAGGAACCTGCGCCTGTCTTGCCATTAAGAGAAGAGCCCGACCTTCTTAGCTGGTTAGAAGCAAGTGGACGGCTTGTAGCTGATGAAGAATCTGCCTCCCAAGAGGTCAGCACAGTCGAAGAAGAAGAATTGTCAGCACTAATGGGTGAAAAAGAAGACTACAAGGCGGACGATGAACAAGCAGAAGAAAACTGGGAAGATTAAAAGGTTTCTTTCAATCCGAGAAATCAATTCAAAAGAAATAAATTTCCAAATCAATTCTCCGAAGACAATTTATAGTCCAAAATTCTAAAGTAATGATTAAAAGCAAAAAGTCAATTATTTTCCTGTCATCTTTTATTCTAATTGCAAGCTTTCTTTCGGATATATATATATCCAATAGCATTCTCTTCATTCCATTAATTTCGTCAATATTAATATCTGCATTAATAACAAAATGGGGTATCCCTTATCTTCAGAAATTAAAAGTAAAACAAATAATAAGAGAAGAAGGTCCAAAAGCTCATTACCAAAAGGCAGGCACACCAACCATGGGAGGACTACTAGTCATACCAGTAGGATTAATTATTGGCAATTTAATTAGTCTTAACAGCAGTAATAGTGAGCAAATACTAGCGATCAGTTGCATAACTCTTGGGTATATGGCTATAGGCTTCTTAGATGATTGGTGCAGTCTGAACAACAAGCAGAATACTGGTCTAAGCCCTAAAAGAAAATTATTTTTTCAAGCATTGACTACAATAATATTCTTATTCTGGTGCCAGTCAGGAAGCTGGTTAAATCAAAACATATTTCTGCCTTTTGGATTGAGTATAGATGTAGGTCTAATGATCTGGCCACTGGCTCTCTTTGTATTTATGGCCGAAAGCAATGCAACAAATTTAACTGATGGTTTAGATGGTTTAGCAAGCGGATGTGGTGCATTAGTTTTTACAGGTTTGGCAATTGAATTAATCATGAGAGGTAACAATGAAGATCTGGCAATTGCTGGATTTTGTATATCAATGTCCGGAATTTGGCTAGGCTTTTTAATGCATAACCGGCATCCAGCAAAGATCTTTATGGGAGATACTGGATCTCTAGCGATGGGTGCAGCATTAAGTGCTGTAGCCCTTCTATCCAATACACTATGGGGACTACTAATAATGGGTGGTGTTTTCTTAA
>QCRX01000001.1:90000-108540 GCA_003209275.1 Prochlorococcus sp. AG-463-P14 | reverse complement strand
AACCAAATAAAGCATTCCAAAGGTAGGGTGATTGAGATAACGCTCAGCGTTCAAATTTAACTACCGGATCACTAAATAGCACCGTACTTCCTGCGGAGGAAAAGCACCAATACCAACAGAGAAAAAGAAGAAGCATTTAGCCAAACTGACCTTGCTTCTATAAGAGTTTTTGGCTTGAACTGTCCTGGGGAAAGCCAAAGGCCACCTCTTGCCAAAAGACCATCTGCACCTTGCTCAGCTCTTAAAAGAATATTTGCAAGCAAGCGCTCACCAACTGACAAGATGAGTCCTAAAAAAGATTTAAGCCCAATACTACGAATATTAACTGCACGACTAGCTACAGCTCGCAATAGATTCTGCAACTCCTCTTGAACGAGAGGAATAAATCGAAAAGCAAGTAGAAGTTGAAAGCTCATCCGATCTACTGGAACTCCAAAGAAACCGAGTGGAGCAATAAACCACCTCAAAGTCCACATCAAATCTTCTGGAGAAGTAGTCAACAACATTAGGTTGACACTATGCACAACAGTAAAGATCAAAGTAGAAGTATTTAATCCCAATTCTGCTGAGCGACGGTCAACTAACAAAGGCCCAACAGATATAGATCCAAATCGAAGCGGGCCAATTTGAAGCAACTCCCATGAAGGCAAAGACAGTTGTGCAATAGACAACTCTTCCGGAGAACGAACAGCAAGGGACGCTGCTGGCTCACTAGTAGGCAATAACATTGCCAAGGCGCCTACAAAGCACGCCAAAACCAATAGGAAAAATAATGATCTCCACCAGAGCCTTGCGGGGAGGGAACTAGAGAAGGTAACGATTAAGAGCGAGACGACGAGTGAAGTTCTCCAACAAGGACCTGCCAAGACGGGCGTAAGCAAAAACATCAGAACCCAAGCAAACTTTAGTCTTGGGTCAATAGCTCTCAGCCAGCCAGTAGTACCAGCTACATATTGACCAATAGGAACCTGGCGCAACCAGTCCATTACTAAGAAGAGTGATTCTGTTGGCGAGCCAAGTCTTTCTCAGCGTCACGTTGTTGCTTGCCACGCCAAAACAACTTCAATGGTGTCCCATCAAATCCAAGCCCTTCTCTTAGCTGTCGCTCTACATAACGACGATAAGTTTCCCCAAATAATTTCGGATCATTCACAAAAAGCGTAAAACTTGGTGGACTAATAGCAACTTGCGTTCCGTAATAAAGGCGACCCTGACGTCCGCCACGAGTCGTAGGTGGACTTCTCCAACTCAATGCCTCTTTGAGCACTTCATTCACAACAGCAGTGCTCACTCTGCGTCGATGTTGTTCAACAGCAAGCGCCGCCAAACTAAAGATGCTCTCAACTCTTTGACCTGTTAAAGCTGATGTGAAAATCATTGTCGCCCAGTCGAGAAAATAAAGCTTGGAGCGTAGCTCTTTTTCCATTCTCGACATAGTGTGACTGTCTTTATCTAAAGCATCCCATTTGTTGATCACAACAACACAGGCTCTACCTTGATCCTCAATACGTCCTGCAAGGCGTTGATCTTGCTCGGTAACTCCATCTAAAGCATCAATCACAAGCACACAGATATCACTTCGCTCAATCGCCTTAAAAGTCCGGTTTATCCCAAAAAATTCTGGTCCGTAATTAACACTTCTCCTCCGTCGAATCCCTGCTGTATCAATTAGTTTCCAATATTTACCTTGGCGTTCTAAGCGAGTATCAATCGTATCTCTAGTTGTACCACGAATAGAACTAACAATCGCGCGTGTCTCACCGCAAATTGCATTTAGCAAACTTGACTTGCCCACATTGGGTCTACCAACAATCGCAATTTGTATTGGTTCTTCTTCATCTATAGCTACTTCTTCACGTGGAAGTGATGCGACAACACGATCCAACAAATCTCCAGTTCCTGCTCCATGAATAGCAGAGACAGGGAAAGGCTCTCCTAATCCTAATTGCCAAAATTCTGCCGCCATAGCAAGGCCTTGTTCAGGCGACTCACATTTATTTACCGCTACTAATACTTGGCAAGTATGAGATCGCATCCATTCAGCAATTTCCTGATCAGCAGCAGTTATTCCTTCTTGACCATCAACAATTACCAAAGCCAAACATGCTTCTTCAAGAGCAAGGTTGGCTTGTTCACGAATTTCAGGAAGGAATTCACTGTTGTCATCAAAAACCAACCCTCCTGTATCTACGACCTTAAATTCTCGCCCATCCCAAAAACCATCTTGATAAGTCCGATCCCGTGTAACTCCAGGCTGATCATGAACAATCGCCTCGCGACTACGACAAAGCCGATTGACCAGCGTGGACTTGCCAACGTTTGGACGACCAATGATGGCGACCACAGGACGTACCAATAGGAGTTTGCTGAAGATCGTTTATGACCCTACAGAAGTATCGATAATCAAGCCATCTTTCTTCATGCCATACCAATAATTCGTTCTTGAAATAAGCAATGTTGAAAACCACTCATAAAGCAGAGAACTGGTCAAGAGCATGCCCTTCTCAAGCAAAAAGACCTAAACATAAATAATAAACAAAAAATCTAATTAAATTTTGTTATCTTATTAAGATCATTCCTTTATTGTTCATTGCCTAGCAATGGATAAAACTCTCCATGGAAGATTTCTATTTAATTACAGGAGTAATTCTAATTATTTCACCAATAATAGTTCTTCTTCTAATTAAAGGTAAGCCATTAAATCCTCGATAAATATCTTTCGCGAGTCGCCAATTAATTTCAGAGATTCAAACCGAGCTGTATGCCAAAGCAATTCTTCTTCTTCGCCACAAGAACTTCACTTATTAAAAACAAGTCTAAAAAAAGTTAAATTGAAGCGATGGCAATCTCCTTATCCAAAATAACCTTGCCTGGAAAAGGCATAACAAGGGAGCTCAATTGTTCTGTACTGCAATCTCCTCTTGCAGGAGTTAGCGATCAAGTGTTTAGGAAGTTAGTCAGACGTTGGGCGCCTGATGCTCTGTTATTTACAGAGATGGTAAATGCCAGCAGTCTGGAGCTTGGTCATGGAGTCCATAAAGTGAAAGGACTTGCCCAAGAGATTGGGCCAGTCGGAGTTCAATTATTCGATTTCCGTCCAGAAGCAATGGCACAAGCCGCCAAAAAAGCCGAGTCGGCGGGGGCATTCCTGATTGATATAAATATGGGATGCCCAGTTAAAAAGATTGCGAAAAAAGGTGGAGGAAGTGGATTACTAAAAGATCCGCAACTTGCAGAAAAAATAGTAAAAACCGTTACGAATGCAGTAAGCATCCCTGTCACGGTGAAGACACGTCTTGGATGGTGTAAAGAATCTGCGGATCCAATCAGTTTTGCATTGCGCCTACAAGATGCAGGAGCTCAATTACTAACCGTCCATGGGAGAACTAGGCAACAAGGTTTTTCTGGAGCAGCAGATTGGTCAGCAATTCGCGAAATCAAAGAAGCAATAAGCATTCCGGTTATTGCGAATGGAGATATAAATAGTCCAGGTAATGCCATTAGATGCTTAATCGAGACTGGCGCTGATGGGATAATGGTTGGTCGAGGCAGCATGGGTGCCCCTTGGCTCGTGGGCCAAATAGATATGGCCTTAAAAGATGGTCCTAACTTAATGACACCAAGCCCAAGAGAACGTGTTGGGCTTGCGCTTGAACAACTAGAAGCACTACTAGAGATTCAAGGAGAACATGGTCTGTTAATTGCTCGTAAACATTTAAATTGGACTTGCAAAGGATTCCCTGGCTCATCTCTACTAAGACATTCTCTAGTTCGGGCACAGACCCCTATAGAGGCAAGAGAACTACTTAGAGAGCAAATACTTAAACTTCAGTAGAACCCTTAAACAATTAAAAGTAAGTGATTAAAAAAGATCATCAAAACATCAAGGCATAATTTCTGGCCAACTTTGACGAACCAATAGCAAAGACAAATACGGTTTCTCAGATTGAGGCACTTCAGATGCTGGAAGGATTTGTTGGTCTGGCCATCCAACCCGTTGCGCAAATAACGATCCCTCTAAAAGATTCATCTTTTCAAGCAATGGCTTTACCCAAATCCAACGGTGTCCAAGTTTCAGCAAAACAACTACACGCCCAGCAAGATTTGCTTCTTCTAGTAATGCTCCTAGATCCTCCGGATGCTCAGGCGTTGGAGCTAACAACAACTGTTCTTGTTGCAATGCCAATGGCCAACCAACAGCAGCTGCAGCAGCTGAAACTGAAGTAACCCCTGGAATCAGTTTCACAGAACATTCCGGATAGAAGTTCTTGAGGTGCAAGAACAAATAAGAACTAGAAGCAAACAAAGAGACATCTCCCTGACAGAGGAAAACAACTTGTTTCCCCTTAGACACGGCACATGCGAGCTGAGCACTTGCGCTACTCCAAGCCTCTTTAAGCTTTTCAGGATGTTTAACCATAGGCATTAAGAGTGGCAATCGCTCCTGCTCATTAGTAATAAATTCCGAGACAATATTGAATGCAATACCATCAGCTTTCTCGTGAGAGATCGGGTAAGCAACCAAGTTTGCACTTCGAATAGCCTGAACTGCAGCCAAAGTCAATAATGAGGGGTCTCCTGGTCCCACGCCAACAAATGTGAGGCCTTTATGAGAAGTAGATGTAGCAAGTAGCGATTTCACCGAGCTCTTAAAAACCATTTAAAAAAATTTGAAATGAATTCACACTGACAAGAACAGTCCAAGTACTTAGAACTCAATTTAGGATTAACTATGCATTCTCGGCTCAGGATGCAAGTTAGAAAGGATCTCAGCCTCAGCCAAGGCCAAATTCTTTAAGCGAAAAATAATTACTTCTTTTTCATAGCGCTTTTCGGCAAGCCTCCAATAAAGGCCACAATGCTTTGCCTCACTCGCAAGCAAATCTGCATACAGTTCTCGAAGCTCTGGATCAGGGCTATTTGACGCCAGCAGAGACATTCGTTCATGACTTCTCGCCTCAATCAATCCCGCCACCAGAAAACTATCAAGCATTCGGTCAGGCTCATATCTCCTAATCTGTTTCGACAAGCTGGCACCATAAGGAGGAGACTGTAAAGGTTCTAAATACCGACCTCTTGACTTCAAAAGAGCTAGGACTCTATCGAAATGCTGAAGCTCCTCTCTAACAAGAGGGCTGAGTACTTCAGCCAACCCAGGCTCACACATATAGCGAAACATTAGTTGCAAAGCAGCTCCAGCTGCTTTGCGTTCACAATGAGCATGGTCTATTAAAAGCTCTATAGGGTTAGCTACTACTAACGCCAACCACTCATCTTGAGTTCTGCTTGCTAACCATTTGATTTGAGTCTTTGGTTTATCAGCATTAAAAGAATGAGGCATGCGACTTATCTCTTCTTTCTCAAATGCGCTAGTAAACCTTGAAATGCAAGTTGATAGCTCATCGCGCCAAATCCAGTCACAATTCCAACAGCTCGGTCAGCAAGAAATGATTGATGCCGAAATGACTCGCGAGCTGATGTATTGCTGAGATGCAACTCTACATAAGGTATGTCAGCACTCAACAAGGCATCTCGCAATGCAATGGATGTATGCGTAAAAGCTCCAGCATTAATAAGGATGCCATCCACTCCGCCTATACCTGCATGAATTCTGTCAATCAAAGCGCCTTCAAAATTACTTTGAAAGCAGTCCAATTGAATTCCCTCCTTAAGTGCCATTTCCTTGAGATCCGCTTCAATAACTTCAAGAGTCTCAGCCCCATACAATGAAGGCTCTCTCTGACCTAGAAGATTGAGATTTGGGCCATTGATAAGTAAGAAACGCATTTCCCTTGCTCAAACAGGTTCTTGAAGGATGGTATCTATCCTCATCCAAAGCGCCCAACAAATTCAGACAAATTTGGGCCATTAGCTGATAATGTCAGCTGTGTGGTTCGGGTCGGTGCCCGAGTGGTTAATGGGGGCGGACTGTAAATCCGCTGGCTCTGCCTACGTTGGTTCAAATCCAACCCGGCCCACCTTTCCACACGCCCTTGTAGCTCAGCGGTAGAGCACTCCCTTGGTAAGGGAGAGGTCCCGGGTTCAAGTCCCGGCGAGGGCATAACCCACAACCTCTCCGGCACCAAAGGGGTTCACAAGCAACCGTTAGAGAAAAATTTACAGAATCCTATGCTCCTAAAGATTCACCAAATCAGTTTTTGAGCAAGAGCGCAATCGCTGGGCCAAATCCCGAAAAGGAGATTCCTTAAAGTCATTCCAACTTTTAATTTAAAAATTGATAATCCAAAGAGGTTCTAAAGAGAACTGCTGATTGTGGAGCTAATCCCTGCGCATTTAATTCGATTTCTCCACACAAAAATAATGGGTTCACAAAGTCATGAGGGCCAGGTATTTTTAGCCAACTATTTCGACTTCGATTGATAAATGCCAGAATCAATATTTCTTTATCTTCATTAAAATCTATTGACTCTTTTCTCCAAGCCAATAGTGCATCTTCTCCAAATGATTGCCATCTATACTCATTTTCAAAGAGACAACTCGTATTCTTACGCAGAGCTATTAATGATCTAATAAATCCATAAAGATTCAAATCAAAATTATCAATCGAAGGCATTGCTTCTCTACATTCAGGCTCGGCTCCTCCACACAACCCTGCCTCAGTACCGTAATAAATACAAGGCACACCTGGAAGAAGAAAAAGGATTAGCAAAGCTATCTTTAAGGCCTTAACATCATTTCCAAGACTATGCAAAGCTCTCGGCACATCATGACTATCAAGTAAGTTCAACTGACTATGATTAACCTCTCTTGAATACCAGCCAAATGTAGTCTCTAAAATATCAACTAAAAACTGGCTATTAATTTTTTTTATAGGATAATTAGGGTTTATATAATTAGTTGCAAGTTGATCTTTACCAGCCCAGGAAAGGCTGGACCAACCAATCCTATAATTCATTACACCATCAAAATACCTATCCTTAAGCCATGTCCTTGCATCACCCCAGATCTCACCAATTATCCAAGCTTCTGAATTAATAGATTTAACTTCACGACGAAAAGTTGCCCAAAAATCTAGCGGAACTTCATTTGGCACATCTAACCTCCAGCCATCTATCCCTTTCCGAATCCAATACATTGCAACTGAGGTTAAATACTCCCTAACTTGAGAATTTTTATGATTAAATTTAGGCAGCGCAGGATCATTCCACCAGCAGCTATATCCACAATCTTCACCTTCCTCTGGATAAGGCTTAATAGGCCATCTATGAATAGTAAACCAATCAAGATAAGGAGAATTCTTTCCGTTTTCTACCAAATGATGGAAAGCCCAAAATCCTCTTCCACAATGATTAAAAACACCGTCAAGAATTAGTTTCATATCTCTTTCGTGTAAGCACTGAATCAGAGTATCCAGTGCTTTATTACCTCCAAGGATTGGGTCGACCTGAAAATAGTCGTAAGTGTGATAGCGATGATTAGCAGCGGAACTAAAAATTGGAGTCAAATATATGCAGGTAATTCCAAGGTTTTGTAAATAATCAAGCTCATTTATCACACCATAAAGATCTCCACCCTGAAAACCCTGTTCCTTGGGATCACTATCCCAAGGTTTTAAAGCTAGTTGACTATTCAACCCAATAGAAGCGCTTCTTCGGAAACGATCCGGAAAAATTTGATAAGCAATTGCTTTTGCTAACCAAGTTGGAGGAGTGTCAAACAAATAAGTCTTATTCATCTACTTTGTATTAATGCATCCCACCGCTAGCACTAGGAAAAGACAACTGCCATGGCTGACAAGCCCCTCCTGCTAGCTCTTGACCAGGGAACAAGTAGTTCTCGAGCAGCTTTATTCACTCCTGAAGGGAAACTAGAAGCAAGTGCCAGTGCACCGTTAGCAATCGAATACCCAAATGACGGCTGGGTTCAGCAGGACCCAAATGCTATTTGGGAAAGCCAGTTACAAGCAATGGCAACTCTAGAGAAACAAATAACCACAGATCAACGAAAAGCAATCATTAGCTGCGGAATCACCAATCAACGTGAAACAACCATTCTCTGGAGAAAAAGCAATGGCGAAAAATGTGGTCCTGCAATCGTTTGGCAAGACGGTCGGACTGCACAACTATGCGCCCAATGGAAGAAAGAAGGATTAGAGAAAGAATGGCGACGTCGTACAGGACTTCTTTTAGATCCATATTTCAGTGCCAGCAAAATCAACTGGCTTTTAAAAAATGAGTCTTTAGCGCAGCAAGCTAAAACAGCTAACGATCTATGTTTTGGCACAGTTGAGAGCTGGTTACTTTGGCAACTAACAGCTGAAAAGAGGCATTGCTCTGACATGAGCAATGCCAGTCGAACACTTCTCATGGACCTAGAACATAGAAAATGGGTTGATCAGTTCTCTGACATCATTGAATTACCAAGTTCTGCTTTACCAGAGCTTGTGCCATGCAGAGGTAATTTTGGCCATATCAAGGCAGGATTGCCTTTCTCCGGAGTTGCTATTCAAGCCATGCTTGGAGACCAACAGGCTGCGACTCTTGGTCAACTATGTCTAAAGAAAGGCGAAGCTAAATGTACGTATGGCACAGGTGCATTTCTTGTAGTCAATACTGGGGAAGAAATCTGTTATTCGAACTCAGGACTACTAAGCACACTCGCCTGGACAGATGAAAAAGGCTCGCCTACTTATTGCCTTGAAGGAAGTCTTTTCAATGCAGGCACTGTTGTGCAATGGCTTAGAGATGGACTAGGTCTTATCGAAAAGGCCAATGACATTAATATCCTGGCAGAAGAGGTAGAAGATTCTGCAGGTGTAATGCTTGTCCCAGCATTCACTGGCTGGGGCACTCCACACTGGGATCCCAATGCAAGAGGTCTACTAATTGGACTTACTAGAGATAGCAATCCAGGACATATTGCTAGAGCTGCCCTTGAAGGCATTGCTCTCTCTGTAGCCACCTTAGTAGAGCTATCCGAAGAAGCATTGAATGAAAAGTTAGGGGAATTAGCCGTTGATGGCGGAGCTGCTGCATCAGATCTTCTACTACAAGCTCAAGCCAATAGCACTGGCCTCACGATTCGTCGTCCTGCCAATTTGGAAAGCACTGCACGTGGAGTTGCCTTACTGGCTGGACTCCAATCAGGGGTAATTTCCAATCTTTCAGAACTGGTTGACGAAAGAGAGCTGAAAGCAGAATTATTTTCCTCGAAAATGAGTTCTGAGAAACAAACCAAATGGAAATCTCGATGGAATAAAGCAGTCAACCGAAGTCTCCAGTGGCATGAAAAGTAAAAGCGTTGATCTAGCAATAATTGGCGCAGGAGCTACTGGCTCTTGCTTGGCTTATGAAGCTGCTAAACGTGGTTTAAAAAGCGTCTTAATAGATGCTGGAGACATTGGTTGCGGAACTAGCTGTCGCAGCACCAAGCTTCTCCATGGTGGTGTGCGTTATCTAGAACTCGCCTTTAAAACATTGGACTTAGCCCAGCTCAAGCTTGTACGGGAAGCTCTTTTAGAAAGAAGTTATTGGCTGACACATGCGCCATTTCTTACTAAACGCCTCGAGCTCGCAATTCCCACTACAAACTGTTTCGCGAAGGCCTATTACCGAGGAGGCCTAGCCTTATATGACGCATTATCAGGTAGAAAAAATATTGGTTTAAGTAGATCTCTCTCTAACTCTGATCTGAAAGAAGCGATACCATTATTGCAATCAACTTTTAACGGCGGTATTGCATATAGTGATGGTCAGTTCAATGATTCAAGGCTCAATTTATTATTAGCACTAACAGCCGAAAAGTCAGGAACAATAATAAAAACACATAGCAAAGCTGTTGGATTCGATCAAGATCAAAATGGGAGGCTAACAGGCGTAATTAGTGAGGATTCCTCAGGGGAACAAGAACTATGGAAATCTAAAGCGATAGTAAATGCAACTGGAATTTATTCCGATACAATCAGAAAATTAGCTGATGAGAATGTCACGCCAAGAATTATCACAAGTAGAGGAATACATCTCATCTTGAAGGAAAATTTATGCAAGAAGGGGATTGGTCTCCTTATGCCCTCTAAAGATGATGGGAGAGTCTTATTCATACTTCCCTTCCTTGGGAAAACAATGGTTGGGACTACTGAATCATCATGCTCTACCGAAGAAGCCTGTAAGCCATCTAATAAAGAAAAAGAATATCTAATAAATTATTTAAAGAGTTATTTCCCCACCCTTATAGAACCAGAAATAACAAGTCAATGGGCTGGCAGTCGTCCTCTTCTAAAGCCAAAAAGTGAAGGAATAGATAACAATAATGTTGTCAGAGAGCATGAAATAGAGACATTGCCTTGCGGACTAATTAGTGCCATGGGTGGTAAGTGGACAACATGCAGACAGATTGCTCTTGATACATTAAAAGCAATAGAGGCTTTACTAAATCAAAAGTTTTCAACAAGACAATCATTGCCACTCATTGGCTCTTCTCAAGACCCTGAAATGACAATGTCGTTGTTAAACAAACAAAGAAATGAGCTCAAGGAATATTTACCTTCAAGCCCTCTGCTCGAAGAGCAAATAAATCATTTACAGTCAAAATATGGGCTACACGCACTTACAATTATTAAAGATAGCCCTCTAGAAAGCAAACAAGCCATTAGTGATGTTATCCCAATTTGCAAAGCCGAAATTGATTACGATATAAGCCACGAGCATGCTCAATCTCCAACAGATTTACTTGCTAGACGCTGCAGACTCGCAATGATCGATCTCAAAGAAGCAAAAAGAGTGCTCCCAATTATTCAAGAAAGGTTATCAATCGCAGGACTCCCTCCAGGGGAACTAGACCTTGAGCATTAACTCTCTAGTTATTTAAATTCTTCAAAGGAACATTCTGATCAACAGAATCCTCAACTTCCCCAACCAGCCACCAACTAAAGCCATAAGCAGGTAAATAAACAAACCAATTCTCATCTGCAGCTGGATACTCACAACCCCATAAAACTTCTCTAGTGCGAGCTCCTTTCCATTTACTCAAATCCAAGCGTAAGGAAGCTCCTGCGGCTGAAAGATTTGCTGCAACCAAAACCATCATGGTTTCACTGCATCGGGAATAAACAATCACACTTGGATGACTTGACTCAAGTAAATCAAAATCCCCAAAACGAAGTGCTGGGAGCAAGCGCCGACAAGTAAGCATTCGTCGGTGCCAATTCAAAAGTGATCCTGGAAGTTCTTTCTGAACTTCCACATTGACCACTCGATAGTCATAGCCAGGAGCAGTTATAGGCGGTAACACCAATAAAGGGTCTGGGGCTGAAGAGAATCCGCCATTTCGTGCAGGTGTCCAAGCCATTGGAGTGCGATTGGGATCACGATCTCTAAGTCCAGGCCAATCACCCATGCCTAATTCGTCTCCGTAATAGAGGCAAGGCATACCTGGCAAGCTATAGAGCAAAGCATGAAGCAATCGATTAGCCCTTGGATCGCCATTAAGAAGAGGTGCAAGGCGCCTATTTACCCCCCAATTCAGCCAATGCCCATGACTTTGATGCAATCCCGCTCGAATGCTCTGAATTACATCCTCAGGCACAAGATGGCCATCTCCCAGCCAGAGTTCATCATGGTTTCTAAGTGGTAATGCCCAACGGCACCCTGGTACAACATTTTGAGCTTCTTGCAGGCACCGAGTAAGTCTCTGGCAACTTCCACTGGCCACCGCCGCAAACAAATGAGCTGTAAGAGCAAAATTAAAAGCTCCATGCAACTCATCATCTTCCAAGTAAGGCGCTGCTTCTTCCACAGGCTGAATAGCCTCTGCCAGAAGCAATACATCCTTACAAGACTCATCAACCCGTTTTCGTACTTTCTTCAAGAAAGCATGGGTCTCTGGTAACCCTTCACATCTATTACCCTCAGCCTCGAATAGAAAAGGCACTGCATCAAGACGAAAACCATCTACTCCTCTCTCCAACCAGAAATCAACGACACCTAGCATTTGATCTTGAACCCAGGGGTTTTCGTAATTCAGATCAGGCTGGTGACGCAAGAACCTATGCAAGTAATACTGTTGTGCGACTTCATCCCACTCCCAATTAGAAGACTCAAACTTACGAAATAAAACAGGAGCATCTGCGTAGCGATGAGGATCATCACTCCAAACATAAACATTCCTTTCTTGGCTTCCTTTTGGAGCCCAACGGGCACGTTGAAACCATGGGTGAAGATGACTGGTGTGATTAAGAACAAGGTCAAGAATTACCTTGATTCCTGCAGAGTGCGCTGAAGTAAGTAGCCGGTGAAATGACGAAAGATCACCTAATTCAGGGTGAATATTTTCAAAGTCAGTAATGTCATAACCCCCATCCTGGAGAGGAGATGGATAAATAGGTGTCAACCAAATTGCATCTACTCCCAGCCACCTCAAGTAACTGAGCCTGCTGGAGAGCCCCTGAAGATCACCAACACCATCTCCATTACCATCCGAGTAGCTTCGAGGGATCAGCTGATAAATCACAGCTCCCTTCCACCAAGAATCGCGTTCGGCCATCCCCCTTCTTCTACTAAAACCACCACACCACTGCTAGACAATTCTTGCGATGTCGTCAGCCCCTTGAGTCAAGAAACTTTTCTACTGAGCGAACTCCGCACAACAGTTTTCTCTGGTCAAACGAGAACTGAAAGCTGGCGCCGCCTTCAATTAGGGCGACTAGAAGCATTGATGGGAGCCCATGAAAATGAAGTTCTAAAAGCCTTATCTAAAGATTTAGGGAAGCCTCCCACAGAAGCGCTCTTTGAAGTCTTAGCGGTTAGACAAGAATTAAAACTAGTGAAACAGCAACTCACTCGCTGGATGCGGCCTCGTCGGTTTCAAGTACCTTTCTCTCTCAAGCCTGGCGAAGCAATGGTCAAGCTTGAACCATTAGGTTGCGTCTTAATCATCGGACCTTGGAATTACCCATTTTCACTAATAATTCAACCCCTAATTAGTGCATTAGCCGCGGGGAATACAGCTGTTTTAAAACCTTCTGAGCATGCAATCGCGACTTCTCAATTAATCGCAAGGCTGATAACTAATCATTTCCCGAAAGAAATAGTTCAAGTTGTTCAAGGTGATGAAAAAATTGCTCAAGAACTTATTGAACAATCCTTTGATCATATCTTCTTCACAGGTAGTACCTCAATTGGTAAAAAAGTAATGAAAGCAGCCTCTAATAACCTTACGCCAGTAACTCTTGAGCTAGGAGGTAGGAGCCCAGCCATAGTAGTAAAAGGAGCTGACATTACTACAACTGCTAGACGCCTTATTTGGGGGAAAGGTCTAAATGCTGGCCAAACCTGTGTAGCACCAAATCACTTAATAGTACAAGAAAAAATTAAACTGCAATTAATCGAAAAAATGAAAAGTACGATTTCAAGTTTTTATGGGAAAGATCCAATTAATTCACCCCACTTAGCCCAAATAATCAATAAACGTCAATTCAAGCGCCTGTGTGAGTTACTCAAAATAGCCCAAGATAGAAATCAAATACTATTTGGAGGAGAAACTAACGAATCTCAACTACGTATTTCCCCAACATTGATAGAAGTAGACAATTACAATCATCCATTAATGACCGATGAGATATTTGGACCACTCCTACCTGTTTTAAGTGTTCCTGATCTGGAATCAGCCCTATTTGAAGTAAGGAAACAACCTCGCCCATTAGCTCTTTACATGTTTGGAGGAAGCATCCAAGAGCAGCAAAAGCTTCTTGAAACAACAAGCTCAGGAGGAGTGTGCTTTAACGATGTAGTACTTCAAGTTGGGGTTCCTGAAATGCCTTTTGGAGGAGTTGGTCCAAGCGGGATTGGCAGATATCACGGAATAGCAGGCTTCGAAGCTTTCTCCCATCAAAAATCGATATTCCACCGACCCTTCTGGCTAGATCTTAAATTCCGCTATCCGCCATACAAATTAAATATTGACTTGATCAAAAAGCTTATGGGCTAGTAGGAATTAATCCAATAGACAAGCTTTCAAGTTGATTTAAAAGACTGGCGGATCCTCAGAAGAGTCTTATGGTTCGCACAGCAATTAGAAGCTCATGCGTGGCACTATTCTCGCATTAACAGTACTAACAGCCCTCTCTTCAGTCCCCTCTTGGGCTTCTACGGTGATAGTGAAAGAAGGAGAGACACTTTCAGAAATAGCTTCCAGGAACAAAGTTTCCGTTCAATCTCTTATAGAACTAAACTCAATAAGAGATTCCGACTATTTAGCAGCTGGGCAGAGACTCAGGCTTCCGAATAACCAAACAAAAGAATTACATAGTGATAGCAATCACAAAGTTGTAAATGGAGATACTATAAGCAATATTGCTCTACGATATAGAATTAACGAAGACCAACTTATTAGAATCAATAATCTAAATAATGCTAACTACCTATATGAAGGACAATTACTAGTACTCCCTTCAAAAGAAGATACTCCAACATCGTCTAAAAATAAATTCCATACAGTGGTTGCGGGCGATACTCTTAGCAAAATTTCACTGACTTATAAAATCAACGAGCAAGAGCTAATAAAGATTAATCAACTTAAAAATGCAGACAGCTTATATATAGGTCAAAATATTAAATTAATTAATGGAGTCAAGGAAGGAATTAAGACAAAAAACAATAACTTCGAGAGACATTCTAGTGATGGTAGTTTTCACATGATCTCAAAAGGAGATACTCTTTCTAGTATTGCCAAAACTTATCAAGTACCAATAGCAAAATTAATAGAAATAAATTCAATTAGCAGCCCAGATATGCTAACAATAGGGAAGAAATTGAAATTAATCTCTAATCAAGACAACAACAAAAAAGACATCTCTTTAGTCAGGAAAAAAGAAGTTATTAAACCAGATTGGCGAACATATGGGCCATTAAAAGTTGATTGGGCAAACTGGAAGTCTCTAGACGGAAGTTATGTAACACCTGGAATAAATAAGGAAGGCAAGGCTCTATATCTCGCAATTAATTGCAAGGCAAGCAAATTGAATGCAACTGGAGCTAATGGAACATGGAAAAGCTGGATCTCACCTATGGATAGTTTTGAGCATAATCTTCTAAATGACCTATGCAATAAGAAAAAACCCAAGAATTCATAGTCAGAAAATTTAGGCGGCATATTTCAATGGCCAAGGCTTGCTTAAATACCTACGACCATTTTCCTTTAAAAATAACTTTTTAGCTCCATCATTACTTTCATTTATAAGATCTTCTTGGATCAATCTTCTTGCGAGCCAGCCCCAACTCCCTTTTCTACCAATCTTCTGCAGAGCTGGAACCAAACTCTTTAGACTTTTACCTTCCTCAGAGTTTTCCAAGCTTTGAAGCAATTCTAAGGCTTGTTTAGACCAATCATGGGAATCAAGTTTTTTCAGACATCGATCACATCGGCCACAAGGCGGCACAATCTCACCTACTGATATCAAAAGTGCCTGTTCTAAGCATATTTCTCCTTCAGCAATAGCTTCCATTCTTCTCAATTGTTCCTGTGCTATCTCTAATCTCAGATCATTTTCGTTCTCATCTAAAGCTGTCTTATTTTTTCGCAAAAATGAAGATTTAATCGCCCAGCCAAGCTTTGTTCGATCACTCGGAGAGAAAAAAACCATGCAGTTAGCTAGGTTCCCATCCCTTCCAGCTCTTCCAGATTCCTGCAAGTAGCCTTCAGGCGTTGCAGGCAAATTTAAATGAAGAACAAGGCCTACATCAGCTCGGTCAACTCCCATTCCAAAAGCAACTGTTGCAACTAATACTGGCTTTGAATGGCCTAGAAATTTTGCCAAAGCATCTTGTCTTGAGTTATAAGAAAGTCCTGCATGGTACGGGATGGCAGGAATTCCTTCTTTGCGCAAAGTTTCTGTCCAATACTCTACTAATCGGCGGGTCCGAACATAAATCAAAGAAGCTCCAATTGAAGCTTCAAGTGCCTTCAAAATATCTGGCAAAGGTTCCTTAGCTCTTAAGCGCATTGAATAATTAAGGTTGCATCTTCGAGCAGAAGAAACTTGAACTAACGGGCTACGAAGTTGAAGTAATTTAATTATGTCAGCACGAACTTTTGGAGCCGCCGTAGCACTCAAAGCAACTACAGGTGTCTTAGGACATAAAGAACGAATCTCTCCTATCCTTCGATAATCAGGTCGAAAATCGTGCCCCCAAGCACTAATACAATGTGCCTCATCAACTGCAATAGCAATCATTTCCTTTAAATATGCCTTTTGTGATAGAAATTGGCGAATATTTTCTTGTTGCAATCTTTCTGGAGCCAAATAAAGCAATCGAAGATTCTTGTCTCGCAATGCAATCGAGATCTCTTCTCTACGTGAAAATTCAAGGCCAGAATGTAAACAGACAGCTGGCACGCCTAGTTTTTTAAGTTTCTCTACTTGATCCTCCATAAGAGCAACCAAGGGTGAAATAACTACAACTAATCCCTTCCGAACAACCGCAGGAAGTTGATAGCAAAGTGATTTACCGCCCCCAGTGGGTAAAACTGCTAATGCATCTTGACCAGAAAGAATTGCTTCTAAAACTGGCCGCTGTCCAGGCTTAAAACCATCCCAACCATAATGATCTCGAAGTGCTCTGATCAGGGGATCCAATGAGCACCACCAATAGCCTTTTCAAAATAACCTCTACATTGACTTGTAACCAGCCCTTAGATCAAGTAATCGGAGGGGGCGGTAATTGATCCGGAGCTTCTTCAACCATTTGCAATCTCAAGCGCTTTCCTCCTGCGAGTTCCCCAAGAGAAACTCGCAGATTTACTCCACTTAAAGATTGGAGTGCTGTTAAGACATCTCTTAAATAAGGTGTGCTACTTCCACTCTCTACCCATAGTTTCTCCTGAACACCCCCTAACCTTCTCCAGGCGGTATGGAACTTTAAGACTGAAGCCTCTATCGCTTGAGCTTGGCCTAATGCATCTGCGAGTAGGCCTAAAGCATCTAGGCGTTGTGCTTCCTGCATAGCTTTCTCAAGATTAAGTTCTGAAGTTTGAAATGCGCGCAAAGATAAAGATGCATCAAACGATTTGCTCATCCATCGGGCAGTACTTGTTACGTCTTTAATGCAATCTATTTCCGGTTCTTCGCGCAAAGTATTTTGCAAATCATTTTGCTGAATTTCTGGAAGCTTCGCGAGCTCTTTCACTAAAGGAGCAATGATTCTAGAGGGAAGAAGATTTTCTTGAGCCCGTTGACGGATTTGCTCAGGCAATAGAGAACTCGTTGCTGAAGTGAAATCATCAGTAAGTCTTCGAACCTGCTTTCGAGTTATCTCCAAACCCTCATTAGCCGCATCAGAAATTATCTGTTGAACCTCTGGGGAAGCCTGTGCAGTCTCAATAAAGGCTCTTTTAGAAAAGTTATTCACTGATGCTTGATCAAGCATTCCTTCCCCGACTAAATCATCAGCCGAATCAGCAAGTTGAATTAGGCCATAAGCCCTAGTTTTACTTATTTCTCGTTCTCGGAGCCATTGCAAAAATCCTGCTCCTCTTCCTTCTCCACCACGTTTTTCACGATCTCTAATAATCCGAAGGATTCTGCCCCTCCATATCTCCGTTTGCAGATCAAATCGATCACAAACAGCCCAGGCTTTCTCTAAACGAGAAAGAAATTCAATTGAACTAAGGTGATCCTGATCTGGATCAGGCAGATCCAACTTTAAAGACGCAGGATCAGGAATATCCAAGGATTGCACCAAAACATTACCCATCTCAAGTGATGGATGCTGACACAAAGGTGAACTTTGGCGGCGAACTTCTGTGACGTTGAAGCAAACTCTTGGCTTCTTGGCGATAATCTCTTGTATGTATCTTCTGCAACACAGCGATGGCGATCTCTCGCGGTGACATGGTGCGAATCAAACGCCCAGAGTCATATTGGTACAACGAGGTAGGAAAAGTAGCCTCAGTTGATGACTCAGGAATTAAATATCCTGTGGTAGTTCGCTTTTCAAAAGTCAACTACTCCGCCCTACAAGGGATTGATGGCGGCTACAACACCAATAATTTCGCCGAAAGCGAGCTTGAACCAGCCTAGGCCTCTTGCCTGAGCTACCTGAAGTCGAGACGGTCCGCAAAGGATTAGCAGACCGTCTTGCCTTTTTTGAAATAAATAATCTAGAGGTCTGCAGAGAAAGAACCATTGCAAGTCCTGGAGGTTCCCAAGAGTTCATTTCAATGTTGAAAGGAGCTCATGTAGGGCATTGGCAACGTCGCGGAAAGTATTTACTAGCTTCCCTTCATCGAAAAGAACTTAAGGACACAAATAACAACCATAAACCCAAATTAATTGATTGGGGTTTATGGGGAGTCCATCTGCGGATGACAGGGCACTTTCAATGGTATGAGAAAAAATCTTCTACATGTGCTCATACGAGAGTCCGTTTTTGGAATAAGCGAGGAGAAGAACTTCGATTTGTTGATGTTCGCAGTTTTGGCCAAATGTGGTGGGTACCACCTGATGTTGCTCCAGAAAATATTATTACCGGTTTGAAAAAACTGGGTCCTGAACCCTTTAGCGAATCCTTCAATGCTATTTACCTC
>QCRX01000001.1:0-87500 GCA_003209275.1 Prochlorococcus sp. AG-463-P14 | reverse complement strand
GGATCGCTCGACCAGTGAGCTATTACGCACTCCTTTGAGGATGGCTGCTTCTAGGCAAACCTCCTGGTTGTCTGGGCAACCCCACCTCCTTTATCACTTAGCGTTGATTTGGGGACCTTAGCTGGCGGTCTGGGCTGTTTCCCTTTCGACTATGGAGCTTATCCCCCACAGTCTGACTGCCTAGTTACACACAGGGTATTCAGAGTTCATATCGATTTGGTACCGCTCTCGCAGCCCGCACCGAAATGGTGGCTTTACCCCCCTGCTGGAGCACTAGACGCTACGCCAAAACGTATTTCGGGGAGAACCAGCTAGCTCCGGGTTCGATTGGCATTTCACCCCTAACCACAGCTCATCCGCTGATTTTTCAACATCAGTCGGTTCGGACCTCCACTTGGTATCACCCAAGCTTCATCCTGGCCATGGTTAGATCACCCGGGTTCGGGTCTATAAACACTGACAAACGCCCTATTCAGACTCGCTTTCGCTATGGCTCCACCATTTACGGCTTAACCCGCCAGTGCCTATAAGTCGCCGGCTCATTCTTCAACAGGCACACGGTCACCCGATAAGTCGGGCTCCCATTGCTTGTAAGCTCACGGTTTCATGTTCTATTTCACTCCCCTCCCGGGGTTCTTTTCACCTTTCCCTCGCGGTACTGTTGCGCTATCGGTCACACAGGAGTACTTAGCCTTACGAGGTGGTCCTCGTGGATTCACACGGAATTTCACGTGCTCCGTGCTACTCGGGATACAGCTAGGCCAACGCTCCTTTCGATTACGGGGCTTTCACCCTCTATGGCGCGCCATTCAAACGCTTCTTCTAGGTTTGTTGGTCCACATTGCTGTCCCACAACCCCGATGGTCGAAACCATCGGTTTAGGCTCTTCCCCGTTCGCTCGCCGCTACTTAGGGAGTCGTTTTTACTTTCCTTTCCTCCAGCTACTAAGATGTTTCAGTTCGCTGGGTTGGCTCGCGCCAGCCTATGGATTCAGCTGACCGTACAAGGGGTTGCCCCATTCGGAAATTCCCGGATCAAAGCGTGCTTCCAGCTCCCCGAGACTTATCGCAGGTAACCACGTCCTTCATCGCCTCTGTGTGCCAAGGTATCCACCGTGAGCCCTTTGTAGCTTGACCATTTTTAACTCTAAAAGTTGAAAGTTTTAGAGTCTCGGCTCTTACTCAAGAATTTTAAGAAATTACTCTTCCATAAGTTATCAATAATCAACCACTTTCGCAGAATAACTATTAATAAATAAGAAGAATAATCCATCCATGAGATGCTTTATTCTTTCCAGACTCACTATGCAGTTTTCAAGGTTCTACTGAACTTCTTCCACATTTAATAAATGCAGAGAGCCCAGCATCCTTCCAACCTAAATTGACTTAGTCAAAAAGGAATGATAGGAAGCTAGGTTCATTTCAGAGGGAACAAAGTCTAAATCAAACCATCAACAAAGCTCTCCTTAATCTTTGTGATCAAGAGGTCGATCAGTGGAGGTAAGCGGACTCGAACCGCTGACATCCTGCTTGCAAAGCAGGCGCTCTACCAACTGAGCTATACCCCCAAAACCGAATGGGCCATCCTGGACTTGAACCAGGGACCTCACCCTTATCAGGGGTGCGCTCTAACCACCTGAGCTAATGGCCCAGGAGTACCCTTGTTGGGTGTGACCTAGACAAAGTTTAGGAACTGAACTCAATAGCTATATATAAGCTAATAACTTAGATTTTATTTATCTATTGAGCTGAGGTACCGATCGACCTAAGGTGACAGGATCATGGCCTAAGGATAAATAACTTAGACATCACGATCAGTTGTTGTCTCCCTGTTAGGAGGTGATCCAGCCGCACCTTCCGGTACGGCTACCTTGTTACGACTTCACCCCAGTCATCAGCCCCACCTTCGGCGTCCTCCTCCACAAGGGTTGGAGTAACGACTTCGGGCGTGGCCGACTTCCATGGTGTGACGGGCGGTGTGTACAAGGCCCGGGAACGTATTCACCGCAGTATGCTGACCTGCGATTACTAGCGATTCCTCCTTCACGTAGGCGAGTTGCAGCCTACGATCTGAACTGAGCCACGGTTTATGGGATTTGCTTGCCCTCGCGAGTTTGCTGCCCTTTGTCCGTAGCATTGTAGTACGTGTGTAGCCCAGGATGTAAGGGGCATGATGACTTGACGTCATCCACACCTTCCTCCGGTTTATCACCGGCGGTCTCTCTAGAGTGCCCAACTGAATGCTGGCAACTAAAAACGTGGGTTGCGCTCGTTGCGGGACTTAACCCAACATCTCACGACACGAGCTGACGACAGCCATGCACCACCTGTCACTGCGTTCCCGAAGGCACCCTCCAATTTCTTAGAGGTTCGCAGGATGTCAAACCCTGGTAAGGTTCTTCGCGTTGCATCGAATTAAACCACATACTCCACCGCTTGTGCGGGCCCCCGTCAATTCCTTTGAGTTTCACACTTGCGTGCGTACTCCCCAGGCGGAACACTTAACGCGTTGGCTACGACACCGAAGGGGTCGATTCCCCCGACACCTAGTGTTCATCGTTTACGGCCAGGACTACAGGGGTATCTAATCCCTTTCGCTCCCCTGGCTTTCGTCCATGAGCGTCAGTTATGGCCCAGCAGAGCGCCTTCGCCACTGGTGTTCTTCCCGATATCTACGCATTTCACCGCTACACCGGGAATTCCCTCTGCCCCTACCACACTCAAGCCCAACAGTTTCCACTGCCTTGATGGAGTTAAGCTCCACGTTTTAACAGCAGACTTGAAAGGCCGCCTGCGGACGCTTTACGCCCAATAATTCCGGATAACGCTTGCCACTCCCGTATTACCGCGGCTGCTGGCACGGAATTAGCCGTGGCTTATTCCTCAAGTACCGTCAGATCTTCTTCCTTGAGAAAAGAGGTTTACAGCCCAGAGGCCTTCATCCCTCACGCGGCGTTGCTCCGTCAGGCTTTCGCCCATTGCGGAAAATTCCCCACTGCTGCCTCCCGTAGGAGTCTGGGCCGTGTCTCAGTCCCAGTGTGGCTGATCATCCTCTCAGACCAGCTACTGATCGAAGCCTTGGTGAGCCATTACCTCACCAACAAGCTAATCAGACGCGGGCTCATCCTCAGGCGAAATTCATTTCACCTCTCGGCATATGGGGTATTAGCGGCCGTTTCCAGCCGTTATCCCCCTCCTGAGGGCAGATTCCCACGCGTTACTCACCCGTCCGCCACTAACCCGAAGGTTCGTTCGACTTGCATGTGTTAAGCACGCCGCCAGCGTTCATCCTGAGCCAGGATCAAACTCTCCGTAGTAGATCAGGCCCTTTTGTAAACCATTTCACTGGTCTACTCAGTCTGATTTGCTTCACCCACTGGACAGCACTGGCGTACTGAGAGTAGTTGTAGCCTCCTTCTTCTGACAGAAGGGTTCAAAGAGTGCACTTAAGAATCTCTTCCTTGTGACTTTCCAGGATCTCAGATCCGGTCGTTGCATCCATCTGTCACACCTTTCACGTTCAACTGGATCGTGAAAACCAAATTGAACGCAGCAACAGAGTTCAGCAACTAATTTCTTTTGACGGGACCTCACACTCTCGTCGCATATCTGTTTAGATCACTGAAACGGACCAATAAATTGACCCATAACATCATCTAAACGCGACAAAAGCGTCAGTTCCTAAACTTTTCAGTTGTCCAGGTTCTGCCATTCATCTCCTTACAAGGAGGCGAATGGCTGCGGTCTAAGACCGCTTTAAAAACTTACAACACCGTTGGATTTCTCCTTTAAGAGTTGTAAGCGCCCAAGGAATAACTAAGACTTTCGCCTTAAGCGGCCTTGAGCTGTGCTTCTGGGCTCAGCCCATTGCACATCCAAACAACTTAGACCATAAAGCGACCCAAGTGCAACAAAAACCTGAAACCATTATTTGCATGGTTGATTTCACTGCCTAAACGAGCTGCAAGAACTAGCGTATGAAGGTTTGGGATATCGAGTCGATTTTATGGCAGGACGATTTAGCCAACAGAATCAAAGGGTGCGTCCCAACTCAAACGAAGATCAAGTCATCGCAAGAGCAAAGGAACATTTTGAACGAACGCTTATTGAAGTAGGAGGAAGTGTCGCAGGGAGTGTTGCCGCACTTGAACATCCTGCGAACAATGAAGCACTCAACTATGGAGAGATCTTTCTTCGGGACAACGTTCCTGTAATGATCTATTTATTGACTCAAAAACGATATGACATCGTCAGGCAATTCTTAAGTGTTTGCCTGGATCTTCAAAGCACCACATATCAAACAAGAGGCGTCTTCCCTACCAGTTTTGTTGAAGAGCAAGGAGAACTTATTGCTGACTATGGTCAGCGATCCATTGGTCGAATTACCTCAGCAGACGCAAGCTTATGGTGGCCAATTTTGTGCTGGTTGTATGTAAGACGAAGTGGTGACAAGAGTTTTGGCACTAGTCAAAGAGTCCAAAGAGGTGTTCAACTCCTCCTTGATCTAGTCCTGCATCCAACATTTGAAGGTACCCCAGTCTTATTTGTCCCTGATTGCTCATTCATGATTGATCGTCCCATGGATGTTTGGGGCGCACCACTAGAAGTCGAAGTGCTCCTATATGCATGCCTAAGAAGCTGTATAGAACTAATGGAATTAAGTCGCAAACATCAAGTCAGCAGGCTGTTAGATCAAAGACTTGTACTAACTCGACAATGGGTACATGACCTTCGTCAATTCCTTCTTAAGCACTACTGGGTAACTAGTAAAACCATGCAGGTCTTGAGAAGAAGACCTACTGAACAATACGGAGAAGACCAACATCAAAATGAATTTAATGTGCAGCCACAGGTAGTGCCCTCATGGCTTCAAGACTGGTTAGAGAATCGTGGAGGCTATCTAATTGGAAATATTCGAACAGGCAGACCTGACTTCCGCTTTTATAGTCTCGGCAACTCTCTGGCCTGCATGTTTGGAGTACTAACCGCTCCACAACAAAGAGCATTATTTCGTCTAGTACTTCACAACAGAGAGCATTTGATGGCACAAATGCCAATGAGGATTTGCCATCCTCCAATGGACGGATCAGAATGGCAAAACAAAACTGGCTCAGACCCTAAAAATTGGCCTTGGAGCTACCACAACGGGGGGCATTGGCCAAGCTTGCTTTGGTTCTTTGGAGCATCAATTCTTTTACATGAAAAGAGATATCCACATGCAGACGTATTGCTTATGGGGCAAATGAGAGCTCTTCTTGAAGAGTCCTATTGGAGTCAACTTAATCAGTTACCTCGTCAGAAATGGGCTGAGTACTTTGATGGCCCTACAGGTACTTGGGTTGGGCAACAGTCTAGGACTTATCAAACTTGGACACTTGTTGGTTTTCTTCTGTTGCATCACCTATTGCGAGTTTGCCCAGACGATGTTCTGATGCTGGATCTAGAAGAACTAATGCCATGAATTATGTAATACGGGGCGATTAAATAGCCCAATATAAAAAGTCCTCTAAAGGCAAATAGTAATCAAAAAAGGCCTAAAGTTAAAGACTTATCAATTGGGAGGCAAGCTCCAATCCCAAGATAGATAGTAAGGACTGTTCCAAATAAGAAAAATCCCATTGCCACTGGCCTTCTAAAAGGATTATAGAACTTATTAACGTTTTCAATAAATGGAATAAGAATTAAGCCCAAAGGGATCAATGTCTGCAAAACAATTCCTAGTAGCTTATTAGGAACAACTCTAAGTATCTGAAAGACCGGATATAGATACCATTCTGGAAGAATTTCTAATGGCGTAGCAAAAGGATTGGCCTTATCTCCCAATATTGCTGGATCAAGAACTGCCAATCCAACTACACAGGCAATAGTCCCCAAAATAACTACGGGGAAAATATAAAGAAGATCATTTGGCCACGCCGGCTCTCCGTAGTAGTTATGCCCCATTCCCTTCGCAAGCTTAGCCCGTAGTTTTGGATCGGCTAAATCTGGCTTCTTTAATGTGCTCATAACAAAGGGAAGGTGGTTTAAATTAAAAAATTTGATTGGCCAAAGCTTTTCAGCTATTGATTAATCACAAATCAAGGCGAATTGAACTCTTTATAAGGGTCCAGAGATTCCCTGCTTACGGATCATAAGAAAATGCATGAGCATAAAAACAGCCAGCGTCCAAGGGAGAACAAAAGTATGCAAGCTATAGAAACGAGTCAAGGTTGACTGTCCAACACTCTCCCCTCCTCTAAGCAACTCAACCATAAAATCACCAATAACAGGAATAGCTGCTGGGACACCAGAAACGATTTTGACAGCCCAATATCCCACTTGATCCCATGGGAGTGAATAACCAGTCACTCCGAAAGCGACAGTAATAACAGCCATTACCACCCCTGTAACCCAAGTCAGTTCTCTGGGTCTCTTGAAACCACCTGTTAGATAGACCCTAAATACATGGAGGATCAGCATGAGCACCATCATTGAGGCACTCCAACGATGAACTGACCGAATCAGCCAACCGAAGCTCACATCAGTCATCAAATAACTCACTGAGTTATAGGCTTCAGTAACAGTGGGTTTGTAATAGAAAGTCATCGCAAACCCAGTTGCGAATTGGATTAAGAAGCAAACGAGTGTTATCCCTCCAAGGCAATAAAAGATATTGACGTGAGGGGGGACGTATTTTGAAGTGACGTCGTCAGCTATGTCCTGAATTTCAAGACGTTCCTGGAACCAGTCGTAGACAGGTGAGGAGTTCGCCATGCATGGGTGCGCTTTGATACCACATTCTACTGACATGTGCTCCAAGCTTCGTGCCAGGGATCCATCCAATGCCTTTTTCTGTTAAAACTTGCATAAAAAGTCTTAGGCGCAGTCTTAGTGCGCTCATAAGCCTGGGGCTTTGTTTCGTACTCGTAACACAACCAGTATTTGGTTTAAACGATGGCCAGCTTCTCGTCTTAGAAAGCTGGAAACTCGTTAATGACGGATATGTTGATGTCCACAAATTCGAGAAAGTTGAATGGAAGCGATTAAGGCAACGAGCACTAGAAAAGCCGATCTCAACAAGTGATCAAGCCTATTCAGCTATAGAAGCAATGCTGCAACCTCTAGGAGACCCCTACACAAGGCTTCTCAGGCCAGAGGATTACCAAGCGATGAAAGAAAGCAATCTAGGCAGCGAAATTAATGGGGTCGGCCTGCAACTTGGAGCTAGAGCTGAAGATGGGGAGATAGTGGTTATTGCTCCACTTGAAGGTTCTCCCGCAGCAGACGCAGGTGTAGTAAGCGGAACGGAATTACTAAGTGTCAATGGTGAATCTCCAAAAGCGCTTGGCTTAGAAGCAACAGCAGCAAGGCTCAGGGGAGAAAGTGGGTCTCAAGTAATAGTAGAAATTAAACCTCCTAATGAAGACATTAAAGAATTAAATCTTGAGCGCCGAAGCGTTGATCTACGCCCAGTTCGAACTCGTCGTCTCAGAGAAAAGTCTCATACCTTGGGATACCTACGTATTACACAATTCAGCGAAGGTGTTCCAGAACAAGTAAGAGAAGCTTTACAAGAACTATCCGAAAAAGATATAGAAGGTTTAGTTCTAGACCTTAGAAATAATTCAGGCGGATTAGTTAGTTCAGGTCTTGCCGTAGCTGATGCATTCCTTAGCAACAAACCAATCGTAGAAACCAAAAATAGAGAAGGGATTAGTGATGCAATACCTGCTGGAGAAGAAATACTTTATGAAGGTTCGATGGTTACCCTCGTTAATGGTGGAACAGCAAGCGCGAGTGAAATACTTGCCGGTGCATTACAAGACAATGGCCGCTCACAACTAATTGGCAGCAGAACCTTTGGCAAAGGTCTAATTCAATCACTGACAACCCTCAGTGATGGCAGTGGCTTAGCTGTAACAGTTGCAAGTTATTTAACTCCTAATGGAAGGAGCATTCAAAACTTGGGTATTGAGCCAGATCGATTATTAGATATGCCTGAACCACTAAATCCAGGTGACAGCGAGGACAGGTGGCTTCAAGATGCAGAGCTGCTATTAGAGGCAAGTCTTGATCGCAAGGATCTTGAAGAGATTTCTTTTCAAGAAGAAGATAACAAAGACACTACACAAACAACTTCTACTGAATCTTCGCCTGAAATCATTAGCCCTATAAAAGTTTCCGTTCAAGAAAGTTCCCAATGAGTCTAAGGACTTATCATGACCCATTGCATCATGCAATAACACTAGATAACACCAAGCCAGAAGAGGCTATGGTGATGAAGTTAATAGATTCTAGTCCCTTCCAAAGGCTTAGAAGGATTAGACAATTAGGTCCAGCATTTCTTACTTTCCATGGAGCAGAGTCAAGCAGATTTACACATTCTCTAGGAGTATTTCACCTTGCGAGGAAGGCTATTAATCACTTAGTAAAACTAGACTCTAAACTCGAAAAATATCGAGGTCTCTTATATGGAGCATCGCTATTACATGATATTGGACATGGACCTCTTAGTCATACTGGCGAAGAAATGTTTGGGATAAAGCATGAAAATTGGTCTGCAAAACTTGTCAAAGAAGATATATCAATTCGACTACCTTTGGAGAAATTTTCCAAAGGTAGTGCTAATGAAGTTGCTGACTTACTTGAAAAAGGTAAAGCACCTAATCGTATTGTGAAAGAACTTGTAAGTAGCCAGCTTGATTGTGACCGTCTTGACTATTTATTGCGTGATAGTTACAGCACTGGAACTAATTATGGTCAACTTGATCTAGTAAGAATACTCTCAGCATTAACAATTGCTCCCGATGAAAGTCTTGCTATTCATCCAAAAGGACTGATGGCTGTTGAACACTATTTAGTAGTCAGAAATTTGATGTACCGTAGTGTATACAACCATCGAATAAATGAAGTTTGCAGCTGGATACTTGAACGACTTATAAGTAAAGCTAGAGAACTAGGACCTTCACAAATATGGGCGGATTCTGTAATGAAAAAATGGCTTTGGGAAAGAGAAAATCTTGACCTCCCAGCATTCTTAGCAAATGATGATTTGCGTACTGGTTATCACCTATTGAGATGGTTAGAAGAGGCTCCAAAATCACTTGCTAAACTGTGTGATCGATTTATCAATAGAGATCTCCTTAAAGCATTAGCTGTTAATAACTTAAGCAATGAAAAACAATTAGAAGTTTTATCAATTGCAAGGCAATTGACCGAGAGAAGCGGACAAGATCCAGATCTATGCTGTGGATTGCGTCATCATCAACATCATGGCTATCATCCCTACAAAGGAGGGCTCAAATTATGGGATGGAATTCAACTAAAAGCTTTAGATAATGAGTCATTATTGGTAAAAACTCTAATTACGCCTATAGGGACTGCATGGTTAATTTACCCACGAGAAATCCATGAGGAGCTAAAACAAAACTTAATTCTCTTTGCTAATTAATCTAATTCAATTAAAGGAAAAACTATGGGAAGCATTAACTCAGGAGAAAATATAACAACAATCAAACTCCCTTTAACTAGGAGCTCTGACTGGAGAATTTCACTCCCTGGAAAACTTAATAAAGTAAATTCTGAAGGAGTTCTGGTCGACTGTCAGGATTGGCAACTTGGTTGTACTGAGCTTAAACAATTAAGAAGCTATATAGAGCAGGCAGGTCTCAAACTAATAAGTATTCGATCAAATATTCCTGAAACTATTGTTAGTGCCGCTGCATTAGGTCATCAATCAACTTTGGTTTTACAAAAAAGCGTGCTGGTTGAAAACTCTAGCCCTAAGTCAGAAGAAGCAAAAAGCAATGATTCACCAAAGCTTCTTTTTCATGAAGGAACACTCCGTTCAGGGGAACATCTTTCTGCAGAAGGAGATGTTTTGTTGTTGGGTGATGTAAATCCAGGAGCAACAATCTCTGCTGGAGGGAATGTCATGATTTGGGGGCGACTTCGAGGAACTGCACAAGCAGGCAAATTAGGGGATAAGAAAGCCAAGATTATTGCCCTTGAGCTGAGACCTGTTCAATTACGCATCGCTAATGCCATTGCTCGTGGACCTGAAGAGAAGCCAGCGCAAGGCTTAACAGAAGAAGCTTTGCTCGAATCAGGCAAAATCATTATTCAGCCTGCTCGCGTTAATCCCTTCATGTTCGATAGAACCTGATCCCTAATCCTGCAAAATCGCCTATAACAGACTGCTAATGCCTTAGATCAAATGAATTTCATTGGAAATTCAACTTCATTCCAAAGGTTGCAATACAAACCTTTGTCCTATAGGGGTTGGGACTCCGCCAAACTCCAACTAAGCTTCACCCACCTTTAAGAAGGCCTTGGAGACAAACACGCGCATCATCCTCATATGCTCCGGGAAAGGAGGCGTAGGGAAGACAACTCTTACTGCCAATCTTGGCATAGCTCTAGCTAGGCAAGGTGTCTGCACAGCAGTATTAGACGCAGACTTTGGTTTGCGAAACCTTGATTTACTTCTTGGACTTGAAAACAGAATCGTTTATACCGCTCAAGAAGTACTTGAGGAAACCTGCAGACTCGACCAAGCTCTTGTTAAACACAAGCAAGAGCCAAATCTCTCGCTCATGCCAGCAGGCAATCCACGCATGCTGGACTGGCTAAAGCCGAAAGACATGCAGCGTATTGTTGACATGCTTAGTGAAAAGTTTGACTATGTCTTAATAGATTGTCCAGCAGGTGTTGAAGATGGATTCAGAAATGCAGTCGCGGCGTCAAAAGAAGCAATCGTAGTTACTAATCCCGAAGTATCAGCCGTACGAGATGCCGATCGAGTAATAGGGCTTCTGAATACTCATGGTGTTAAGCCAGTTCAATTAGTACTTAATAGAGTTAGGCCGAAAATGATTGCTAGCCAGGAAATGCTCTCCGTTGACGATGTGACAGATATTCTTGCTCTTCCTCTACTTGGATTGGTAATAGAAGATGAGCAGGTAATAGTGAGTACAAATAGAGGAGAGCCACTCACTCTTACAGGGGGCAACTCTCCCGCTGCGCGCTGCTACTCCAACATCGCTCGACGCTTGCAAGGGGAAGAAATACCCCTTATTGATCCTTCTAAACAAGGTTCTGGAGTACGCGACAAATTAAAGCGTTTAATGCAAACAAAGATCTTTTAAACCATGACACTGCGAGACATTATCTTCAAATTGCTAGGGCGGCAAAAGACAAGTGCCAGCACTGCTAGAGAACGACTCCAACTAGTTCTTGCACATGACAGATGCGATTTAAGCCCTGAGCTTCTTGACCAGATGCGAAGAGAAATACTAGATGTCGTTGCTAAATATGTAGAAATAGATATTGAAGAGGGGGCCGTTAGCCTTGAGACAGAAGATCGGATGACAGCACTAGTTGCGAATCTGCCAATTAAACGTTCACTTGTAACCACAAGTAGTGATAACGATGAAACTGCTAGCTAGTACTAAAAAGGGGAAACCACTAAAAACTTAGATGAACATCGCACCCCTTTAGATTTTGAGAATGAATGCTAATGACCATTCATCGTTACAATCTCTTAATTGCCGGCTTAGCTCAGTGGTAGAGCAGCGCTTTTGTAAAGCGAAGGTCATCGGTTCAAATCCGTTAGCCGGCTTCAAGGCTCACTTAGAACGATCATTACAACTTCTCTAAGTTTTTTTAGGACATAGAGGCTTAATTCCATACAAAGAAGTTATCTGGAGACCAGTTAAACAGAAGGTTAATCCTTACCCTTCTCAAGGTTGTATGCCTTACCTGAAACTAGCCAAGCAAAAGCTATCAAAAACAAAAACAACAAACCTCTCGACTCAAATATCTGCAAACTTAAAAGAACGGGTGGCCTAAAAAGCCACTTAAAACTTGATTGAAGGATCAATATCAAACCAATCAGCCAAATCATTATTTTCAAAAGCCTTCAGGAATCACAGAGCCTTCCCTAAGAAGTTTCCAACAACCTTCACTTTGCCAAAACACAACAGTGCTCGCCAGCCCCGCTGGCTTAGGCCATGGAATAGGAGCAAGAATTGGCAAAGAAGGAAAGCATCCAGCAACATCTTCTGCTGAAAGCAAGGGAGAAGATCCAGATAGATTTGCACTAGTAGTGGCTAATGGCCCAGACAGATCAAGCAAATCTCTTGCAACTTTGCAACCAGGAACCCTCAATCCAATATTCAAGGACCCAGGGTTCATGTTTTGAACTTGATCTCCCTCGGCTGGTAAAACCATTGTCAATGCTCCAGGCCAATATCTTTTAGCCATTTTTTGAGCATCTTTCAGAGCCTTTAAAGAGACTAATTGCAATAATTCTTCAGCCTTTGATCCCATAAGGATTAAAGGCTTATTTAAAGGCCTTTGCTTAATTTCCCATAATAAAGAAGCATGCTTAGGCAAAGCAGATAAAGCAGGTAAAGTGTCTGTCGGGAATGAAGCTACAGATCCTTCAAACAACCTTTTCGCAAGATCTTTAGCCTCATAAATAGAAATTTTCAAGGGATCCACTAATTAGAATTTAGATCTTGTCGCCTTTGTCCAATGGCAAATCTTTTTATACCCTGAAGATCCTTTTCAAAGGAAACATTTACTAACCCAAATTGACTCATCAACTTTAAGACATCATCACTCTGATCGTGATGATGTTCCATTATCAACCAGCCCCCGGGAGCAAGGGCTTTAAAAGAACCGGCAAGTATTTTACGAATTTGCATTAGTCCATCAGAGCCTCCACAAAGAGCCAATCTAGGCTCATGATCTTTAACAACTGGATCGAGTTCATTGATTACTGATGTAGGAATATATGGAGGATTGGCAAGTGCTAAAGAAAAAAATCCCCACAAAGGCTGCAAAGGTTCCCACCAACTTCCTAAATGCAATTTAGTTTGAAAATCTGGAGCTAAATGTTCCAAATTATGCTTAGCCAAGGAAAGAGCATCCTTGCTTAAATCAACCGCATGACCTTCCCAGTCATACAAAGACTGCGCCAATGCCACTGCCAAAGCTCCTGAACCCGTTCCTAAATCAACCCAAATACCTTCCGAAGAATTGCCAACCCTCTTCAAAGCCAAATCGACCAAAAGCTCCGTTTCCTGACGAGGAATCATTACCGAAGCATTAACTGCCAAGTCAAAATCTCTCCAAGGACAACGGCCTATCAAATATTGCAGTGGAGTCTTGTCTTCTAAATGCCTCATCCAGATTCCCTCTAAAGCTTCAAGAGATTCGCTCAATAACAAACTTTTATTCGGGTCAATAAGTAGTTTCTGGAGTGTCACCCATGACAAACCTCCTCCCAGATCTAAAAGCCAATCGAAATCAACCTTCCGGCCACCTTTGCTTAATTGTTTTTTACGCCAGATCAAAAGTTCTTCTCCAAACAACTGATATTTAGCCATAATCGTGAATAACAAATAATGAAAATTAGATAGCTCTTTTAGATAGATCTATCTCCTAGCTATTACAAAGCTAACACTTTAGGATTTAATTATTGAATAAATATTTCTGATTTATACCTTTAAGAATACGCAATTTTTGATGCTCTTATCAAAAAAGTCATGCTCCCCTCTCTAAATGACAAAAGGCAATTTTTAACTTTTCCGGCAATTCTCTTAAAACACGAATATTTCCTCCAACCTTACTAACAACAACTAGGTCAACATTAGCCTCTGCAGCTATAATATTTCCATTTTTTACAAAAATTGTATGCCACGGCCAACGAATACCTTTGCGAGCCAAAGGCCAGCTTTTGATGCAAACTTCCTCTCCATGTTTCAGAGGCTTTAAATAATGTATTTCCAAGGCAACTACAGCTATATCAATTCCTTCAGAAGAAATCTCTACATATTCAAGCCCAACTTTAGATAAAGCTTCAATCCTTGCCTCCTCTAGCCATCCAATATAGGAACCGTGCCACATAACTCCAGCATGGTCTGTATGTTGAGGGTAAACATTTTTGACGAGCGTCCAAGGCTCTATATCAACTTTCACACTCACAATTAGGAGATCTCAACGAAGCAAAATCTGAGCGGAATGAAAAATATATATAAGGAAATTTCAATCCTCGCCATTGATCGGTCAATGAAACAGAAGATCACCAAAGTTTTGGAGATCTTGCCATTAGCAGAACTTAAAAAAGTTCGTCCAGCAATTCAAAAGCTAAAGAAGCTTTTAAACAGATGGTCCAATTTTGCCTTTGCCAGATTCAGAGATGAAGCTTGACTTTTCTCCATCTTTAGTCGAAATAAATAGGCCAATAAGGAAGATCGTTGGAACCGCAACGAACAAAAGGCTAGCTACAAAGCCGAAGTTGGTGGTTTCCATGACCGATTATTTGGATGAAGAGAATTTATCACTGGCTAGACCAAAAAACAGATTTCTTAAAACCCCTTGTTATTCGACTTAGCACGATCTAGTAGTTCTTCCCTAAAAAGAAATTGGCTGTTCAGGGCATTTCAATACAAGCTGTTCGCTCTCATAGCCAGTTAGGGGAAGGGATTTTCTATCTAAGGAATTGAAGGAATCAACCTCAGGAGGACTTTGGAGCTTCTGTCCAAGCAGACTTTGATTAGGAAAAGCTTATTCGCAAAACTTGGCAAGAAAATCCAAACAGTCTTATTTGAGGCCTAAACCAAAAACATATTGATCCAACCCTTGAGCGGCAAAACTTGCCGAGATTTGCAAATCAGCTGTGAAAATTGCCAAAAAAATTTCTTGTAAATCTCAATTTGAAGCTATTCGGACAGCATTTTTGCCCCTTGGCATTGCGATTTGTGACCGAATCCCGCAGCTGATTCAAGAGCTAAATCAGCCTGAAATACTAGAGATACAGCTTGTGTCGAGAGTGGTGAGTATCACTACTAGACGTTTCAGCTAAAGACAAGAAACCCCTTATACAAAGACAAAAGCTTTACGATCAACCGGTCTGGCTGCATTAAGCAGCGTCGTACTACGAACCTGACCCATGGGATTGCCCTGGTATCGGGTGCACACCGTCGTTATCAACGACCCAGGCCGACTACTGGCCGTGCACCTCATGCACACAGCTCTTTTAGCCGGCTGGGCCGGCTCCATGGCCCTTTACGAATTGGCCATTTTTGATCCTTCTGATCCAGTCCTTAACCCAATGTGGCGCCAAGGCATGTACGTCATGCCATTCATGGCTCGCCTTGGTGTAACAAGCAGCTGGAGTGGCTGGGACCTAACCGGTTCGACTGCAGCATTTGATCTTGATTCATTAGGTTTCTGGGGCAAAGCTCTTCCGTTTTCTACGTTTGAAGGCGTTGCCGTAGCTCATATCATTTTCAGTGGTCTATTAATGCTGGCAGCCATCTGGCATTGGACTTACTGGGATCTTGAACTCTGGGAAGACTCTCGGACCGGCGAAGCTGCTCTCGACCTCCCAAGAATCTTCGGAATCCACCTTCTCCTAGCTGGTCTTACTTGCTTTGGATTCGGTGCATTTCATTGCTCCACAGTCGGCCTTTGGGTATCTGACCCATATGCACTTACTGGACATGTAGAACCTGTAGCCCCTGTTTGGGGTGCAGCCGGGTTCAACCCGTTTAATCCTGGTGGCATTGTTGCCAACCATATTGGTGCAGGATTATTAGGGATAGTTGGTGGCATTTTCCATATCACCAATAGACCAGGCGAAAGGCTTTACAGGAACCTAAGGATGGGAAGCCTTGAAGGCGTTCTCGCCAGTGCTCTAGCAGCAGTTCTATTCGTTTCCTTCGTTGTCGCCGGAACAATGTGGTACGGCTCTGCTACCACCCCGGTAGAGCTATTTGGTCCAACTCGTTATCAATGGGATTCCGGTTATTTCAAGACCGAAATCAACCGTCGAGTTCAGACTGCCATTGATAACGGTGCCTCCAAAGCTCAGGCATTCGCTGACATCCCAGAAAAGCTTGCTTTCTACGACTACGTTGGCAACAGCCCTGCAAAAGGCGGTTTGTTCCGAGTCGGGGCAATGGTTAATGGTGATGGTTTGCCTACTGGTTGGCAAGGACACATTGCTTTCACTGATAAAGAAGGCAATGATCTAGAAGTCCGCAGAATTCCAAACTTCTTCGAGAACTTCCCAGTTATCCTCGAAGATCAAAATGGAAACGTTCGTGCTGACATTCCATTCCGCCGAGCAGAGGCTAAGTATTCCATCGAGCAAACAGGCGTAACTGCAACCATTTACGGTGGTGAGCTCGACGGACAAACCTTTACTGATCCTGTAGTAGTCAAGCGTCTTGCTCGTAAGGCCCAACTTGGTGAAGCCTTTAAGTTTGACAGAGACCGTTACAAGTCAGATGGTGTCTTCAGAAGCTCTCCAAGAAGCTGGTTTACATTTGCTCATGCCAGTTTTGGATTGCTCTATCTCTTTGGACACTGGTGGCACGCAGCCAGAACTCTTTACCGCGATGTATTCGCTGGTATCGATCCTGACATGGGTGACCAAGTGGAATTTGGACTCTTCAAGAAACTTGGAGACGGTTCCACCCGTCGTGTACCTGGACGTGCCTAAACTTAAGGTCAACCTCAGCTGATAGCCCTTACCCAGAATCCCGATGGAAGCCTTTTCTTACGTTCTCATCCTCACTTTGGCACTTGTAACTTTGTTCTTCGCGGTTGCATTCCGTGATCCTCCAAAGTTCAACAAACGCTGACTCCAAACAAAAAGCCCTGCTAATGCAGGGCTTTTTAATGTATTGGAGAAGATTAAACAGCTCTTTCCCTAAAGCAATTTGTACTAAAAAATATAATTAAAACATTTCTTTCTAACTGATCAAAAGACAAAACCCTTCTCAGAATACAAATCAATGTATAAAGTTGGTTTACATTCATTTGAGTTGATAGGGCAAGCATGCAATGCCCCTCTTGCCAAAACACAGATAGTCGTGTTCTCGAATCACGCTCTGCGGATGCAGGTAAAAGCGTTCGGAGACGAAGAGAATGCCTAAATTGTGATTTCAGGTTTACCACCTATGAAAGGGTTGAAACGGTTCCAATCACAGTTATAAAGCGCAATGGCAATAAAGAAACATATAGTCGAAGCAAGCTAATCAATGGATTGTCAAGAGCCTGTGCAAAGACAAGCATTGGATCAAGCAAAGTAGAAATTCTTGCTGATGAACTTGAGCTTCAAATACAACAGAGAAGCCTTCGAGAAGTAAATAGTTCAGAAATCGGGGAAATGGTTCTGAATCAACTCAGAGATATTAGTGAAGTTGCATATGTACGTTTTGCCTCTGTTCATAGACAATTCCATGGGATTAATGACTTTGTCGCAACTCTCGAAACCTTTGAATCTGGAAAGGAACAACTGGCAACTGTTGGCTAAGGGAAACCAGCCGAACTGTAGAGTGGCCACTTAGTTCCTATAGGTCGGCGGGCCATTAGGAAAACTCTCGCACTGCTTATGGCAGACCGCCACCAAATCATGTCAGGTAGTCCCAAAGAAGCTCCTCAAAAAGAAAAAGCAATTGATAAAGAAATAGATCAGGAACAGCCCATTGCCACAACTGTGGAAAGTCCTGATGGCGCTAATGAGGAAGTTGCGGAAGAAGATCTGGAAATTCCTGCTGAGGTACCAACAGCAGATGATCCAAGCAGCAGAGTTGCAAAAAAAGATTTAGATGGAGTTGGTTTTACTCTCGACGAATTTGCATCACTATTAAGCAAGTACGACTACAACTTCAAACCTGGCGACATTGTTAATGGAACAGTCTTTGCTCTTGAGTCCAAAGGAGCAATGATTGATATTGGTGCAAAAACTGCAGCCTTCATGCCCATGCAGGAAGTCTCCATAAATCGAGTAGAAGGGTTAAGTGACGTCCTGCAACCTTCAGAGATTCGAGAATTCTTCATAATGAGTGAAGAGAATGAAGATGGACAACTTTCACTTTCAATACGTCGTATCGAATATCAGCGAGCTTGGGAACGAGTAAGACAATTACAAAAGGAAGATGCAACTATTTATTCCGAAGTTTTCGCGACCAATCGGGGAGGTGCGTTAGTAAGAGTAGAGGGCCTTAGAGGATTTATTCCCGGATCTCACATCAGTACTCGCAAAGCAAAAGAAGAACTGGTGGCCGATTTTCTACCCTTGAAGTTCCTGGAAGTTGACGAAGAAAGAAACCGCCTGGTACTTAGTCATCGGAGAGCGCTAGTTGAAAGAAAGATGAATCGTTTAGAGGTCGGAGAAGTAGTTATTGGAACCGTAAGAGGCATCAAGCCTTATGGAGCTTTTATAGACATAGGAGGAGTAAGTGGGCTGTTACATATATCTGAGATTAGTCACGAACATATAGAGACGCCTCACTCGGTTTTAAACGTCAATGATCAAATGAAAGTAATGATTATTGACTTAGATGCAGAAAGAGGACGTATTTCTCTATCAACTAAAGCTTTAGAGCCTGAACCTGGTGACATGCTCACTGACCCACAAAAAGTGTTTGACAAGGCAGAAGAAATGGCAGCCCGATATAAGCAAATGCTTCTTGAACAAGCAGAAGAAGGGGATGAGCCAGCTCCAGTAATGATGGTCTGAGCTCCCTTCTTAATTCTTATGCCAATGCTTTTGCTGAGGGGCCACCCTATCGGCAACATAAAAGGGGTGCTATTCGATAAAGACGGTACGCTTTCAGATAGCGAACTGCACCTAAGGAAACTTTCCGAGTTAAGAATTCAACATTCAATCTCATTGTTCTCAGAAAGGTTTAGCAATCCAAAAGAAATCTCACGACTTCAAGAATTGCTCTCAGCAGCATATGGTGTAAATAGCAAAGGCCTAAACCCAGGAGGAACAATTGCTGTTGCTTCGCGCGAGCAAAACTTATTTTCTACTGCCACTGTTTTTTGTATTCTTGGAGAGAGCTGGCCTCAAGCTCTTCTACTGGCCAATGAAGTATTTGAAAAAGTAGATGTTCTGGCAAAAAAATTTAACAACAATGAACGGAAAATGAATTTACTGCCTGGAGTCAAAGAATTATTCTGCAAATTAAAAGCTGCAAAAGTTAGCTGCGCATTAATAAGCAATGACACATCACGAGGAATCGAGAGTTTTCTTGAATTCAACAATCTCAACTTCATAATTACTCACTTCTCAAGTGCAGAAAATAACCCTTCAAAACCTAATCCTGATGCAGTAAAACAACTATGTGATCAAATGGGTGTTTATCCTGCAGATTGTGCTCTCTTTGGTGACGCCGATTCAGACCTAAGAATGGCCAAACAAGCAGGGATAGAACTAGCTCTGGGGTATATAGCTGGATGGTCACATCCTCCCAAGCTCACTACCTATACACATCTAATTAGTCACTGGGATGAAATAAGTGTCGAACTAAACCCTAAAGTGCCGAGCAAGAGCCATTGCCAATGAGTCGTTACGTCTTCACTTCAGAGTCAGTTACTGAAGGACATCCCGACAAAATATGTGATCAAGTCTCTGATGCAGTTCTTGATGCACTTCTTGCTCAGGATCCAAATAGCAGAGTTGCGTGTGAGACAGTTGTAAATACTGGTCTTTGTCTCATTACAGGCGAAGTCACTTCAAATGCGAAGGTTGACTTCATTAATCTTGTGAGAGGAGTAATTAATGACATTGGATATAGCGGCGCTCGCGCTGGAGGATTTGATTCCAATAGTTGTGCAGTGCTAGTTGCCTTAGATCAACAATCACCTGACATTGCCCAAGGGGTTAACGAAGCGGATGATCAGTTAGGAGATGATCCCATAAACAAAATAGGTGCAGGGGATCAAGGGATCATGTTTGGCTATGCCTGCAATGAAACTCCTGAATTAATGCCACTGCCAATAAGCCTTGCCCACCGCTTATCAAGAAGGCTGGCAATAGTTCGTCACGACAACACACTAAATTACTTGTTACCTGATGGGAAAACACAAGTAAGTGTTGTCTACGAAAATGGAAAACCAGTTGCTATAGATACAATCCTGATATCAACTCAACACACCTCCGAAGTAAAAGGAATCATTACTGAAGAAGGTGTTAGGAAACAAATATCTAAAGATCTTTGGGAACATGTTGTTGAGCCAGCAACTTCTGATCTGTCTCTAAAACCTAACCTTGAAAATACGCGTTTTCTTGTAAACCCAACAGGCAAATTTGTTGTTGGAGGGCCTCAAGGAGATGCTGGCCTAACAGGAAGAAAAATCATCGTTGATACCTATGGAGGATATGCACGGCATGGAGGTGGTGCATTCTCAGGGAAAGATCCAACTAAAGTAGATAGATCAGCAGCTTATGCAGCAAGATTTGTAGCCAAATCTCTTGTTGCAGCAAAATTAGCAGAAAGAGTTGAGGTCCAAATTAGTTATGCAATAGGTGTTGCAAAGCCTGTATCAATTTTAGTTGAGAGCTTTGGCACAACAAAATTTTCAAATGACTATCTAACTAGTTTAGTCATAGATAATTTTGATCTTAGGCCGGGAGCAATTATTGAAAAATTTAATCTTAAAAAATTGCCTAGTCTTAGAGGTGGAAGATTCTATAGAGATACTGCAGCATACGGTCATTTTGGGCGCCCTGATCTAGATCTACCTTGGGAAAATGTTAACCAGGAAGCGCAAAAGCTTCTTGAACAAATAGCAGAAGTTAAGTAATAATATTAATGAAGCATAATCCCATTTTTCTGGGAATAGATCTTGGGACAAGAGGAGTTCGTATTGCTGCAATTGATGACAAAGGGAACTTAATATACGAAGACAGTATGGAATATACTAACGGCCTGGAGATAGTAAGAGATTGGGAATTTTGCTGCAGAAATCTTCTCAAGAATTTACCCAAGATATTAAAAACTAATCTTATTGCGATTGGAGTAGATGGTACATCTGGAACTATTGCTGCTTTTAATTCTCAAGGGAAACCTCTTGGGCCTGCACTTCCTTATTTCATAAGTTGTCCTGAATTCGAATTCACACTTAAACAGATGTTTCCCCAAGGGAACACAAATAGTAGTATTGCAAGAGCCTTAAGACTTCAGAGTAAATATGGCTCAAAAATCCTTCTTAGACATCAAGCAGACTGGGTTAATGGTTGGTTGATACAAGATTGGAAATGGGGTGAAGAAGGAAATAATTTACGACTTGGCTGGGATTTATTGCATCAAAAGTGGCCCTCATCATTTAATAGTCCAACTTGGAAAAATACGTTGCCAAAAATAATTAAGAGTGCACATTTCATGGGCACAATCTCTCCTGAAATAGCCGATGACCTTGAAATTCCCAAGAAAGTACTGGTCATAGCAGGCACTACTGATTCAAATGCAGCTGTTCTTGCTGCCCGCCCAGGTCCAGAAGATGGAATCACTGTCCTAGGTAGCACAATTGTGATAAAGAGATTTGTTAAACATCCAATTCAAGGTGAAGGTATTACGAACCATCGAGTTGAAGGGCTTTGGCTATCAGGAGGAGCTTCCAACTCGGGTGGTGCAATTCTTACCACACTATTTAGCGACAAAGAACTTCAGGAACTAAGCAGACAGATCAATCCAGAAACGAACAGCGGGTTAAACCTTCTTCCTCTTCACAGCCAAGGCGAACGCTTTCCGATTAATGATCCAACACTAAAACCAATACTTGAGCCAAGACCTATTAGTGATTCCCTATACCTTCACGGCTTACTAGAAGGACTTGCCCGAATTGAAGCAAAGGGATGGGAAACACTAATCTCCATGGGCGCCAAAGCACCCAAGAGGATAATCACTATCGGAGGTGGTTCAAAGAATCCTCAATGGAGAAGGATAAGAGAAAGAGCCGTAGGTTTACCAATAAGGACCTGCAATAATTCGCCCGCCTTTGGTGTCGCCAACCTAGTATTAAGAGCAGTAATAAGAGAAAAGAATAAGACTGATAAATATCTCAAGAGCTAGAATAGCTATATTTCTCTGCAGAACTAAATTGCTGGTTACTTCCTCATAAGTCATGAATTTTGAAATAAATAAGCTATATCAATAAGATAATTAATTTAATCTAATAATCTAATCAAGAGACTCAATCAAAAAATGCAGGTTCATAGATACAATATTCAGATAATTGCGATCAAAAGCTTTTATGTCCAAAGATCCAATCACTCGTGAGATAAGCAACAGAATATGTAACCACATGAATTCTGATCATAAAAATGCTGTGCTGACATTGGCTCATCACTATGGAGGCGCACCAAATGCTAAGAATGCTGAAATGACTGAAATCAACGAAATCTGTATGGAGATTAATGCAGACGGGGAATTACTAAAAATCAACTTCGATCACACCCTTTCTGACAGCGAAGATGCTCATAGATCTCTGGTTGCGATGATCAAAGCCCTCAAAACAGACTCCTAATTTTTAGGCAACAAATAGCAACCTTCGTAATTGAGTGAGTGGAACTCTCCAAACAATTAGGGAGAGTAGGTTCCCCCAAAGCATCTTTCCTCTCCCAGGCTTCTAAGGCAGATGCCACACACTGTGATCTAGACTTCACCAGTTGCACCGCGACAAGCCGGGATAGCTCAGTTGGTAGAGCAGGCGACTGAAAATCGCCGTGTCCCCAGTTCAAATCTGGGTCCTGGCATCAGTTAGAGAAGAAATCGCCTTGTCATTTGTTTCTTCAAATAATGAGAATGGTCGTATCTTTAATAATGCCGATAGTTTTGCTATGTCATTTGACGCTGCATGGAGCAAGTGTCAAGCCAATGAAGACAATTCCAAAAACAACCAAGATGAAAGATTAATGATTGTTTTGGATACTCTTAAAGAACATCCTTTCGTTCAAGCGGCACCTGATCAAGCCCTAGAAATAGCAAAATTCAGGATTCGTCTTTTAAATCTAAAATAGTTATATTGATCACGCAGAAAGCAAAGGTATCTGTGGATCATCAAGATATTCAGTCTCAACAAAACCTTCTCTCCTGTCATCTAAAGATTCACTATCTTCATCTATAGAATCAACTATTTCACATCTAGATTCATTATCTACTTGTTCAGAAAAAGTTTGTTCTTCATTATTAATTCCTTCATTCTCAACTGCTGAAAGTTGTGACGGATAAGTTTTATTAGTCTGTTTTTCAAGGAGATTTTGCAAATGTTTTACCTTCTCCTCACTCTCATCAAGCAATGCCTGAGTAGCAAAACCTGTTTCATTTTCAGAAAAGGTATGAGCTTTCTCAAGGGATTCTATTCTTTCCTCAATCTCAAGTAACCTCAAAGTCAAAGTCTCACTCAACTCGCTTAATCCATGAAGTTGTTGGATAAGGTCTCTATCGAGAGAGGCTGCCTGCTCACCAAATGCCATAGTCAATGGCCTAAGAAAAGGAATCTCGCTGATGGTATCGGTACAACGTTATCTGTCCATCTCTTTAATCAAAACCAAAGAAAATTTATCCCATGAATTCTTCCAAAGTCAATTCCAGCAATTTAGATAACCTATCAAAAGAAGTCACTAGTAACTTGAAGCCTCTAGACCTAGCAAGACTTAGTTTATTTCAAGGGTGCTTAGGCTGCCTTGCTGTGATATTTGCAGGGATGCTTAATCGAATAATGATTTCAGAACTTGCTTTTCCTGCGCTCCTAGTAGGAGGTGGTTTGGCATTCGAACAGTTGATGGCTCCATCAAGAGTGCTCTTCGGAAATATCTCAGATAGTTGGCCTATACGAGGGAAAAAAAGGACTCCATATATATGGCTTGGTACAGCTGGTTTCTGTCTAATGGCAATCATCTCAATTCCACTCATTTTTCTTACCGAACAAGCATTAAGGCAGGGAGAGTTAATACCAATAGTTGCATTCTCAATCGCACTATGTGGTCTTTTTAGCTTATACGGCCTGGCAATATCTATGGCAACTACCCCTTACCTTGCATTAGTTATAGATTTAACAACTGAGGAAGAAAGGCCTAAAGCAGTAGGGGTTATTTGGTGCATGTTAACAATTGGAATTATTGTAGGTGCAATAGCTATATCCATTACAACCCAAGGCCTGGATGGAGTTCAAGATCCAACATCTCTGCAACCTGCATTGCAAAAATTTATGCTTTGGGTTAGCTGTATAATTTTCATTATTTCTATATTTGCATGCTGGGGAATTGAACCAAGTCAGTCAAACAAGCAAGATAAAGATTCAAGCTCATCTAAAGAAGTTGGATTAAAAGAAGCTTGGTCAATTGTTACGTCTAGCAAACAAATTATTATATTCTTTACTTTCTTAATCCTCTACACACTAGGACTATTTCTTCAAGACCCAATACTTGAAAGCTTCGGGGCTGAAGTGTTTAACCTCCCAATATCTAAAACTACTCTTTTAAATGCATTCTGGGGTGGTGGTACATTATTTGGCCTTCTGCTAGGAGGTCTTTGGATAACACCAAGGCTAGGGAAATTATCAACTGCAAGAATGGGTTGTTGGATGATAATTAGTTCTCTTATTTTACTAGTCGCTAGTGGCTTTACTTCCAATGTAAATGGGCTATATGGGGTTCTGGTGATTTTTGGAGTTGCTGCAGGGATTGCTACCAATAGTGCACTCTCTCTAATGCTAGATCTAACTCTTCCTGAAGTAGCCGGTACATTTGTAGGGGTTTGGGGTCTAGCACAGGCTTTCTCAAGAGCACTTGGGAAAGTCTTTGGAGGAGGCTTGTTAGACCTAGGGCGTCTTTTAAGTGGTCCCGAAAGTCCACTAATAGCCTTTTCTTTTGTATTTATACTAGAAGCAATTGTAATGGGTTTAGCTATATTGGCTCTTAACAAAGTCAATATTCAAAGGTTCCGACAAGAGACGAAAATAACATTACAGACTTTAATCTTGGCAGAATTAGATTAAAGTCTAATTAAGAAATATACTAATAAGATATTAGGAATTATTTCAATATTTACTATTAGCTTATGAATAAGAAATTATTAAAAATGTGCCTTAAGCAAAGTCATGATTTAAGAGCTTTAATTAAGAGAGCAAAAGATTGAAAATAAATAAAAATTAATTCTACTATAGGCTCCTTAAAGATTGATTTAAATCCAAGAAATATTCTATTGTGGAAGAAAATTCTTGAAAGGCGTGAAGAAAGTTACAACCTTCTATTAGCCTGCGAAAAGGATAATTATTGCTTTAGTGAAACTTCTTTTACATGGATTATTGGATCTGCGATTAGGCCTGTTCAAGCCAATAACTTAAACCATGCCATTGAATTAATGATCTCCTTAGGCATAAGTAAAGAACTCGAAATATAACGAAAAAGAAGTGCCCTGGACTTGGCGAAGAAATAGCCTGGGCATTCTACTTAGACAGGAATAGTTTGTTATGTGCTTCTCCTATCGCTAATGAGATTGCAAAATAACTTTGAAAGGATCATCCTTACACAACGTATTTAATTAAGTCTATTTGGTTCAACACCATAAAATCAACGCTGAAAATTGTTGATATTAGTTTCGATATACACCAAAGCCAGCAACTTTTGTGCTCTTCTATACTTAATTGAAGAAAAATTAAAAGCAAACTTTAGGAACCACCTCACTTTCTCTAACTCAACCGCAATCAACTAAGACATGTCCTCTATCCCCAATGGTGCTCTTGGATTTGGCGGCCAAATCTCTAATCATCCGCCAATAGCCTATGGCAAGTCCAGAGTGGCAGGCAGCCAAACTTTTAGTTACATCCTTCATCCAAAGGCAGGATCAATGCCCGGACAGCCGCATTTATTTATTACAAGCTACTTTGATATACCCAAACTAGATGCTCCAATAGAAGAGAATCAGATTACTCAGTCATATAAACACAAAGATCAACGTAAATTAAAGATGAATATTGGCCCAAAATTTGCAAAGACGTATATAGATAACTTCACTTTCGAAAAATATCACCCTCATGACGATGTAACTCTACAAATTGCTATAAGTGCATCCTATCGGCAAATTTATGGCAATCTGCATCCGATGGAAAGTGAGCGACCCATAGAGTCAGAGAGAAGATTAAGGAACGGAGATATAAATATAAAAGAATTTATAAGGCAACTGGCAAAATCCTCATTTTATAAAGCCAACTATTTTGAAGCGGTAAATCAACAGAGGTCAATTGAATTAAGCTTTAAACATATTCTTGGGCGGCCCCCAAAAGATCAAGCAGAGGTGATAAGGCATGTTGAATTATTATTTAATCAAGGCTTTGAGTATCATATTGATAAAATAATTGATTCTCACGAGTATGAAGAAATTTTTGGTTCATATATAGTTCCATATCAACGTTGCTGGAACTCTCCTTGTGGGTTAAAAACAGCTGATTTCTGCAACATTGCAAAACTAGAAAGAAGTTTTGCAAGTAGCGACAACGCACTTCACGGTCTATTAGCAGCTCCTCAAATTACTGGAGGGAAAAGTCTTCTTATGGTAAATCTCGCGACAAATAGTGTTCAAGATATCCAAATTCCTTTTAATCTCACAAAGATCAAGAAACTAGACTCAAAGAACCCAGAATATCTTCCGGAAGCTAAAACGCTACCCTAATCGAGAAGACATCTAATCCAACCAAACTTCTAAATTCATGTCTCTGTTTCGGCCACCTTCCAATGAGAAACCAGGTGATCAATCTTCTGAGACTCCATCTGGAAAGAAAATCCCAATGGCAATGTCTATGATGGTTGATTCTATGGTCCGAATGATTCAAAAGGCCAGTAATCATCAATCGGCTCCAGGTCAAGAAGAGCCTACTGAAAATCTGGATGGAAATTGAGAGATTTGTTTCACTCAGTCAAGGGGAATGGAGGTCAATGAGAAGTGGCCATTCTTTAGCCTTCCAACAATTTGAAGAGGTCTTAAGCACAATTCAAATAAAAAAATTAAGCCTGAAAGATGCTGATGTAGTAAAACTAATAAAGTCGAGTCCTAATATCATAAATAAACCACTTTCACCCTTTCGAATTGATTGGAAGTCTGAAAGTGACTGGTCAGATGAAAACAGCCCTAATCTATCAACTGGATCTTGCTTATTAATTCCAATACCAAATTCCCATCAAAAAGGAATTCTTCTAAGGAGTTTAGGGTATACAGAACCCATTCGAACTATTTCAAATTATTGTTTCCTATCTGACGGTACATTCCAATTAGAAACGAAGTATCAAAATACAATTGCAGAAGAGCGAATTTGGTTTATATCAAAAACGGTACGCTGCCGTGCATCCGTAACCAAGAGTGCAGAATCTCTAGGGATACTTCAAACATCATTTGCTTCAGAAGTCAAAATTATTCAAGCTTAATTTGATAGAAGAAAAATATGTCAATTTCCAAAAGCAACTCTATTTTCACTTTTGCTGAAGCGATTGCAGGTAAATTCAGTAATTTAGAGCAGGCACAAAAAAGTCCAAGTCAATTTGCTCATATTAATATTTATTTTAGACCCCTCCCATGGAATATTTTTAAAGGTCCTGGATTCTATTCTGAGCAAAGCTATGATTATTTGCCTTGGTCACCTTACCGTCAAGGAATACATAGGTTATTTATTAAAGGTGAGTTGATAATAATGGATAATTTCCAAATAGATCAGCCAGAGAGAGTCGCTGGCGCTGGCTTTCGAAAAGAGCTAATAGATTCCCTAAACCATCATACATTTAATCCTAGGTATGGCTGCTCTATGTATTTCAAAGAACTCAGCCCGAACCATTATTTTGGCGAGGTAGAGCCTGGCAAAAAGTGTTTAATTAATAGAAACGGTCAAGCCACTTATCTAGCCAGTAAAGTTGAGATTAAAGCGAACAGTTGGATAAGCATAGATCAAGGATTTGATCTTAAAAGTAACAAACTAATATGGGGTTCTGAAAATGGACCTATTCAATGCAAGAAAGTTTTGAATTTTGGAGATGGTCTTCACAAGGAATGGATAAAAAGTAAGACTAGTCAAGCCTTATAGCCATACTTATCGTATATTACATAAAATATTTGACGCTCTAGCAGATACAAATCTATTAGGATCTTTACAAGATTTATATATAAATTTGACAGTATCTTTGATGCTAGCATCTCCTAAATAAGGTTGAATTGAAATCAAAGATGCATAACGACATGCCCAAAAGGGAGTTTTCTCTGGATCGAGCCATAATTCAATATTATCGAAGAATCTGTGAGGGTTAAAATGCATTAGCGTTAAGATTGCAGAAGGTCTGAATTTCATATAGTGAGGCCACTTATCATCCAAACATGAAAGAGAGAGTTCATTTATTTCACTTATTGCATAATCACTCCATCCAGATATTGTTCTAAACAAAATTGTCAAGAAATAAAGAGCTCCATAATCTTTCTGAAGTCTTTCCCATTGATTCCATATAAATGGCCAAAGTTCGGTTGGATTCATTCCAATAAGAGTGTTTAAGGAAAGATAGCAACGACTAAAATCCGTTCCAAATAATTCATCTATTAAAAACTTTATATCAGGAGTCTGTTCATAAGAATGCAATAATTTGATATCCCTAGGATCATCTAGGATAATTTGATCAAGTGCTTTAAATAGATGAAGGTCATTTACTCTTAACACTCCCACAGGCCAGAGCGAATCTAAAGTTCGCATCCTGAAAAATGGTGCAACTGGGGTAACTAACACAGAAGGTATCAATTCAATTGCGCCAGCATCTATTACATCTTGAACTGCACATTGCCTATCATTCTGATTGACAATCGACAAATGCGACTCAAGCTCTGAATAAAGTTTTTTTTGTCCACATAATCTTGAAATCGCAGCAATAGATGCCCCAATAACGCCCACTGGAAGAGATTTCTCTTCAAGCAGAGCTCTTATCCGATCTAGTTCGGAAATCGCCTCCATTTTTAATAGGCTCTGAACAAGAACTCGTCTGTTCTGCTTCGGATTACTTAAAAGAGAAGAAATCTCATAATGAATCTTCCGATCCTTGCATCCAAGCTCACCAATAGCCCAGGCTGCATTTTCTACAAGATATGGGTCATCGCTCTTCAAGCACTGGGCAATTACTGGAATTGCTTTAATACACTTAAGCCTTGCTAAGCCTTCAACCGCCTTTCTCCGTGCAATTACTATTGGATGCTCTTTTGATTCTGACTTTACTAATTCCAAAAGAACTTTTTCCGTCTCATGGCCAGGATATTTAAGCAAATGAAAGACCGCTTTATAGTAATCACTAGATAAATAAAGTTGATTAATTGGAGTTGAAAGAATAGAAAGTGCGTCTTCCTTACTTAAGGGTGGAAGATTATCAAAAGGACTAACTTCCACCTAGCAATTCCAATATTTTAAGCTGATTATACTACAACTTTTTAGGGTTAGTCTTCTTAACAAGTCAAAGTTTTAAACTTACGCTGAGGCAAATTCTCATCGAATTAATCTTAGAAGAAAGACATCTAAAAGTAAAGACTTAGTTTTAAATGATTTTAAAATCTCAAGACTAATTAATCGAAGATAAAAAATTACAAATCACATCATTTCTAACCCAGCAAAGTAAGACCCCAATAAAAATACCATCCATGAATAACTAATCTGAAATTTAAATTTTGGACTATGAGATAACGCTAAGTGAAGAAGAAGCAGAAGTTCTTGCAAATGAGCTCAAGGAAAAATTACAAGCAGGTGAAATGCCTCCAGCAGATATGCGTCTTATAAAGCTAATGGTGGCTGGTCTGGGCGATCACCGAGGCCTTTTACGGCGCACATTCTCCGAAAGCCTTGGGAAAGTCGGGCAAGCAGCATTACCACTACTTACAGAAGCTCTCATAAATAATCCCAGCGTTACAGTCAGGCGAGCCGCTGCTAAAACTCTCAAACTAATTGGAGATCCAAGTGCATTGCCGGATCTACTGAAAGCATTATTAAATGATTCTGATCCTGTAGTGCAAGGGTCATCGGCTGGAGCAATGGCCATCTTTGGGGAAGAAGCTGTAAAGCTTCTATTAGAAGTGTTTATCAGTCCTAGTAGCAATGCAATGCAATGCGGATTAGCTTCTTGGGCATTAGCTTTTGTAGGAGCAGAGGCGCCAAATGCACTTAAAGATGCCGCGCAATCAAGCCATGCAGCAATTAGAGCAGCAGCAATAGCTGCACTTGGAGACCAAATTCACTCTTTAGAAGATAAAGCTGCGCAAAACCTACTTTTAAAAGCTCTAAGTGATCCAATTAGCAATGTTCGAGTAGAAGCAACAATATTAATTGGCAAATTACATCAAAGGGATTGGGCACAACCACATCTAATTCAAAAATTATCTGATTCGAATTCTCAAGTTAGAAAAAGTGCTGCACTATCACTAATGGAATTAAGAGCGACAAAATCTGTCGAGAATCTTAGAGAAAGAGAATTAGAAGAAAAAAATGCCGATGTGCTTAAAGTTATCAAACTAGCAATAACTCAACTTAACAAAGAGCCAAAAATTTATAGCTGATTTTTTTCATCTTTTCTTTAAGTTTAAATAATTGGCTAAAGCACTATTAGCACTTTCATGTATCAAATAATCTCTGGATCTATCCTTAAGGGTTTCATTTAAACATTCTTCTGAAAGTGGGTCATCTATCTCTCCTAAAGCTGTTATTGCTGCAGAAGCCCTAAGTAAATTCTGATCTTTACTTATCCTAATCAAAAAGGGTAGGCCTTGATCCTCTAACTGCCTTAAGAGAGGTACCACTGAAAGTATTATCTCAGGCGTATCGTCTATTAAAGCTGTTTCTATTAAGTTAATAATTTTTTGAGGGAAAGGATCTAAACCATTCATTGATGCAACCTTTGTAAAGATCTTTAGGCAGCTTGTTCTTACCTGAACATCTTTAGTTGCATAAAAAACCTCTGCTATTGGGGCTAATACTTTTTCACCAAAAGCGCCTAAAGCTTTTACCGATTTCCTTCTCTTATCAATATCTTTATGGTCTAGATTTAAAATCAACCTGCTCATTGACTCCTTCGGCCAATAATTTACCATATTCAAATATGCTTGCTTATTAATATTTGGATTGGGATGGTAAAGATCCTTAAAAAGATCTTCAATATTAGGAATATATTCTGTTTCCAGCATTTCTTCCATGTTTTTTATATGTGAAAATATTCAAAAAAGAATTATACCTCTTCAGTAAAGTCAGCATATTATTTACTAATATCAACTAATATCTTGTCACTCTCCTAGGCAGGGGCGGAAATATGAATACCATTGAATTGCAATAATCTCGAGAGGAAAACTCTATGAAAGTGCATTAATAAGATAGTCAAGAAGACCCTTAAATTCTGTAGCAGCCTGCTGGCTCATATCTCTTGGGATGCAAACCCTTTCTCTAATATAAGTAAATGCTTCAATGTATGCGGCAGTTGGCAATACTTGGGCGCGAATAACTTCTCTCATGCCTGCGATACCCCATTCATCAAGCGGGCCAGTTCCACCCGTAACCAAGCAATAGTTAATTAATCGCAAATAATGATTAATATCACGTGCACATTTATCTTTGTTAGCTTGATCATATGTTCCTTTTTTATATACTGCATCGACTGCCTCTGCAGTTAATTTTTCCAGTCCAGATGCAAGCTTCTCAGCTGCTTCCATGCGAGCAGGTGCTCGGTCAAAAGAACCTCGAACAGCTTCTATGTCGCTCATGCTAGGGAAGCGACCAGCAGCATCGGCAGATGTCACAACTGTTGTAACTGCGGATTTCATAAAGAGACTCCTAAAGATGATAGATATCGGTTAAAATTAATATTATTCATATCAATGTTCAGTCAACTAATAGCAGCAATTACTCGATCAAAATATGACGCTGCCTCTGCAGCAATTTCCTTACATTGTGCGCCAGAACCTGAATTAATTCCATCAAACATTTTTCTACCTGAATTGGTCTCAGTCATAATTGCTACTGTGGCAATCTTCATGATTTCCACAGCTCTAACGGCATTAGCAATAGGAACGCCTAGAGCCATATAAGTCTCTTTCAATCCATTTAGACATCTGTCATCAAGTACTGAAGCATCACCAGCCAAAAGGGCATAGCTGACGTAGCGCAAAATTATTTCTCCATCTCTAAGACAAGCGGCCATTCTTCGAGTTGGATAACAATTGCCACCAGGTTGGGTCATACCAGTGTTCTCACAAACCATTCCAGCGACTGCATCTGCTGCAATGCAAGAGACGTTTTGAGTGATTGCTAAGGTCGCATCAATACGCTTGTTTGCATCTGCAACATACTTTCGCAAAGCCGCAAGATCGTCACTTCCAATTGGAGCTCCTTTGGAGTCAGCACTTACTACAGCACGGGAAAATGCATCAAGCATTGGGGAAGTTGGACTAGCCAGAAAGGTATGTATTTGAAGTGCTTCGAATCCGTAAAGGAAGGCACCAAGACAACAACCTACGTCCTGCTTTTATTTCACCAGCGCTATCGGTAATAGTCCGCAATGGTTCGTAACCGAAACCACTTAATCCAGTAGAAGCATTCCCCCGCAAATTGTCCTAGAGAACCCTTTGTATGAAAGAGATTTCATCGATTTTATTTTAACGCTACTAATGTTTTACCCTTAGCAAACGAAAGTCGACGGTTAATTAGAAATTTTTCAAAAAAGCCAAGCTAGAGTGGCTATATCTAAATATATCAATGTCAGAGCCGTCGTTACAAGAACTCCAGGAGTCCATTGAGGAACTCGAGGCATATAGAGATCGCCTTCATAAAGAGGTATTAACAGTTGCGAAAAAACTACGCCTGCCTCAAAACAAGGTTGAAGCTACGATATCAGAGCATACTGAGCTAAGGCGACTTAAAAATATACTTTCTCAACTGATGACACAACAAAAGGAAAAACTATAGTAGATCAATAAAATCAATGGGTCTGAGAGTTTCTATAGTTAAGTTTTTCCACTATATTTAATTGATCAAATTAAAGACAAAGCTAACAATATCTACCTGTTAAATCTTTCATCTTATTAATGAAAAAGTATCTTTTATTCAATATTTTAGCCCATATTATTATAAATCAAGTAGAGACACTAATTGCCACTCTTATATGCATATCTCTTCAAAACAAGAGTGATCGGTTCTTGTACTGGCTATTAGCAGAGAAAATACTCCGGTTTCAGGAATAAATTGAAAAAAGTATGTGGTCACTCCTGATTGCTTCTTCCAAAGGGACAAACGATTCATCGACTTAGACGTTTATTTCGGGTTATTCCCCGTAGACGCGTCAAGTCATTAATGGCCGTTATACCCCTTTCAGCTTTTACAGGAATTCTCGATCTTGCCACAGTAGCCGTCGCGGCACGTCTTGCAGGAAGCCTTGTAGGCCAGAAACTAAATGATTCAATCCCCGGGATTAAAGTATTTGGGGGCTCATTAGGGAGTCAAGCCCTTTGGCTTGTCTTAATATTTGTAGTTCTAAGTTGGTTAGGCTCTACGACAAAACTAGCCTTAAAAGTTTTCCAAGAAAGATTAACTGCGCAAGTTTGGAGGGATATATCTGATCGAATCTTAAGCAGAATAATTGGTCAACCATACGAATACTATATAACAGCAAAGAGTTCTGCAATTTCAGCACAAATAATGGCAAATATGCAAAGGGTTTCAGATTTAATTATAGCTCCAATCCTTACTATCTCATCTAGCGCCATTGTATTAGCTTTTCTTGCTATTGCACTAGGAATCACTTTAGGATTTAAAGCAATTATATTATTAATATTCTTAGGAATTGCATTTATGGCAATCTCTTCTTTAGTAGTTCCATACTTAAGGCATGCCTCTAATCAAAGAGTGAGGCTTGATATACTTGCAAGTTCACTTTTAAATCAAACTTTTTATTCGATAAGAGATATCCATTTAACTCACACTGGCAAATATTTTGAATCAAGGTTTGTAAAAGCAGGCGAAACTGCAAAATCATTTGAATGGATTTCACGTCTCCTTCCTGATGTCCCTAGGTTTGTTATAGAGCCACTTGCAATTACTTTTATATTCTCAGCCGCTTTACTTCCAAAGATTGGTCAGCAAACAAGTGAAGATCTTGCTATTACATTAATTCCTTTTGTCACAACATTTGTAGTGGCTTCTGTAAAGATAACACCCCCTCTTCAGGACCTATTTAAGTCAATCACAAGGCTGAGAGGTGCTTTGCCAGAAGTGGATTCAGCATTGAGTTATCTAGAATTACCAATACCTAAAAGAGCTTTTGTTTCTCCATCGAGTTTGTCACCTGAAGGGGTCTTTCCACGCAGAGAAATATCCTTACACAATGTTGGATATAGATATCCAGATTCTGAGCAAGCTGCACTGAGATCGGTTTCAATAAATGTTCCTGTTGGTTCAAGAGTTGCTTTAATGGGGCCCACAGGAAGTGGAAAAACAACATTATCAAGCATACTGTTAGCTCATTTAGAGCCCACTGCAGGTCAAATTAAATTGGACGGTATACCACTAGCTGCTTCAGATATTTCAGCTTGGCAAAGGTGTTGTTCAGAAGTTCCACAAAATATACATCTTTTAGATACAAGTATTGTTGAGAATATTGCATTTGGAACCCCTGAGGAAGCAATAAACTACGACGAGGTATGGGAAGCAATTTCGGCTGCTCAATTATATGATCTAATCACAGAAATGCCTCACGGACTATATACATGTATAGGTGAGAATGGGTTTAATTTATCTGGTGGTCAAAGGCAACGGATTGCATTAGCCAGAGTATTTTATAGAAAAACAAAATTCCTGGTTCTTGATGAGGCAACAAGCTCATTGGATGAGAAAACCGAGAGTGATGTTATAAATTCATTAGAGATTGTAGGCCGTAGATGTACAACAGTGGTTATTGCACATCGTTTAAACACCCTTTCAAAATGTGATCATATTTATGAAATAAAAGACGGGCTTGTAGCTTCTTCTGGAACTTACATGGATCTTTGTAATCCCAACCATCCTCTAGGGATGAGTGTCAAAGGTTCGCAAAATCATAATATTCAAAATATAGGTACTGAATGACTGGCGCAAACTCTGCCTTTCTTGAAGGTTTAAATGATGCTCAATGCACAGCAGTAGATCATTACAGCGGACCGCTCTTGGTAGTTGCTGGAGCAGGAAGCGGCAAGACTAGAGCGTTAACTCATCGAATTGCTCATTTAATTAGTCAACATAATGTAGACCCTGCATCAATACTTGCTGTCACTTTTACAAATAAAGCTGCCAAAGAAATGCAAGAGAGACTTGAGCTCCTCTTATCAATGAAACTGGCACAAAGCCAATTCGGCCAACCATTTCGGACTTTGCCACAAGTAGAGCAACGACAGTTAAAGACTCAAATTCATCAAGGGATAGTAAAAGAGCTTTGGATTGGAACTTTTCATTCAATTTTTGCACGCTTACTTCGTTTTGATATTGACAAATTCCATGATTCCGAAGGACTCAAATGGACTCGTCAATTCTCTATCTACGACGAATCTGATGCTCAGAACTTGATCAAGGAAATAATCACACAGGATATGCAATTAGACCCCAAGAGATTTGAGCCTAAAAAAATAAGATGGGCTATAAGCAATGCAAAAAACCAGGGTCTGTTACCCGATCAATTAGAACAACAGGCGGATGGGCAACGAGGCAAATTAATTGCACAAACTTATAGGCACTATCGCAAAGCTTTGGCAGCAAATAATGCCTTGGATTTTGACGATCTATTACTAGTTCCTGTACAACTTTTAAAGCAAAGCACAGACATCAGATTGTATTGGCACCGTAGATTCCGACATGTGCTGGTTGATGAGTATCAAGATACCAACAGGACTCAATACGAATTAATTAAATTATTAGCTACTAATGGTAGAGATCCTTCTTCTTATGACGACTGGGATGACCGTTCAATTTTTGTAGTCGGAGATGCTGATCAAAGTATCTATAGCTTCAGAGCAGCTGATTTTAGAATCCTTATGGGTTTCCAAGAAGATTTTGGAGACAAGGCCTCAGACGAGTTAACACACACTATGGTCAAACTAGAGGACAACTATCGATCAACATCCACAATTCTCAAAGCAGCTAATGCACTTATTGCTCACAACACTGAAAGAATCGATAAAATCTTACGGGCTACTCGCAGTGAAGGGGAACTAATCAAACTTACTCACTGTGATGATGAAATTGCTGAGGCAGAAGCAGTCGTTCATCGACTTCGCCTACTTGAGGCAGGAGATTCAGAATTGAATTGGGGAGATATGGCAATTCTTTATCGAACCAATGCACAATCAAGAGCAATTGAAGAATCTCTGGTGCGCTGGAGAATTCCTTACATAGTTGTAGGAGGGCTACGCTTCTACGATCGAAGAGAGATCAAAGATGTTCTTGCCTATTTACGTTTGTTAGTTAATCCTTCTGACACCGTGAGTCTACTCAGAGTAATGAACGTTCCAAAACGTGGGATAGGGAAAACGACTATTCAACGCTTAACAGATGCCGCAAATCAGTTAGGGATCCCACTATGGGAGGTAGTTAGGGATGAGGAAGCAGTGCGAACTCTTGGCGGAAGATCTGCTAAAGGCTTATTGCAATTCTATGAGCTCATCAATGATCTCCAAAGCAACTTAGAATTAACAACGCCTTCCGAACTAATTCAGCAAGTAATTGAGAAAAGCGGTTATGTAGGACAATTGATTGCAGAAGCATCCGATGAAGCAGAAGAACGTCGCCGAAATCTACAAGAACTCGTCAATGCTGCTCTCCAATACCAAGAAGAAAATGATGAAGGAGACCTTGAAGGTTTTCTGGCCTCAGCTGCCTTAGCAAGTGATGCAGATAGCAAAGATACTGCTGTAAATAGAGTCACTCTCATGACCTTACACAGTAGTAAAGGACTTGAGTTTCCCATCGTCTGTCTCGTAGGTATGGAACAAGGCCTCTTCCCAAGCTATCGCTCTCTTGATGATCCATCCTCGCTAGAAGAGGAGAGAAGATTATGTTATGTAGGGTTAACACGAGCAAAGGAAAGGCTGTTTCTTTCACATGCAAGTGAAAGACGTATTTGGGGAGGTGCAAGAGAGCCTGCAATACCTTCGATATTTCTCTCAGAAATACCAACGGATTTAATACAAGGTGATATTCCCAGAAGTGGTGGCGCAGCACTCAGACGACAGAATCATCTCGAGCGTCTTACGCGAGTCGACCGGAAAGGCGTACCAAATGGAAATACGGTCGCTGCACCAAGTAATGCTGTTAGACGTCTACATGCTGGTCCTTTCCCCGGAGGGACCTGGCAAATAGGTGATCGTGTAAGGCACTTAAACTTTGGGGAAGGTGAGATAACACATATCTTTGGTGAAGGGGAAAAAATTTCTATCGCAGTTAAATTCAATGGCATGGGTCCCAAGATTCTTGACCCTAGGCTTGCGCCAATCGAACAATTAGGAAATTAAAGATCATGAGCTACAACTTACTTGTTCCTTGAGCATGAATATGCCGATCAAGCCAGATTTTGGACTTGATCTTCAAGGTATTCCCTTGGAATTATTTAAGCTAATTAGAGACGTTGCAAAGAATGCAGGTATTAATCGCATAGCTTTGACAGGAGGAGTCGTTCGAGATGCACTGCTACATGACTTAGGGATCAAGTATTGGCAAGGTGCTAAAGATATAGATCTAATTATTGAAGGCTCGGCATCTAAATTAGCCAAGGAATTGCAATATGCGCTTGGTACAGAAAGGCTGTCCGAACTTCGTATCCATCAGGCTTATGACACCGTCGAAATGAGAGTAGATGGAACCTTAATAGACCTAACGACTGCCAGACTTGAAAATTACTCTGCCCCTGGACAGAATCCTCAAATAACACCTAGCAACATTGAGCAAGATCTGGCCAGAAGAGACTTCACAGTTAATTCAATTGCCCTAGATATATCTACAGACGAGCTTCGTCTAATCGATCCATTTGGAGGCGTCAAAGATCTGGAGAAAGGAGAACTTAATTTCCTTCACGACCGAAGTGTTGAAGAAGACCCAACTCGAATAATTCGCGGAGCTCGTTATGCCGCAAGATTAGGACTTGAGATGAGTCCAAACAGTCTTAAACAAATTTGCTCAACGTTGCAAAACTGGCCATGGGATTTACACGTAACAAAAGAAGCCTGTCCCATGCCACCCGCTATGTCTACAAGGCTTCGTCTAGAGCTAGAGCTTCTTCTCACTCAAGAACCATGGGAAGAAGCACTGAAAAATCTACAAGAATGGGAGGCCTTTGTCTTACTAGAGCAGAAGCTTCAATATGATCAACAATGGAGAAGGCGAATCCGATGGGCAAAGAAACTCAAAGTCGAACCCCTCACAGCATTTATTGCAGGAGCAAACAATCCTATTTCTTTAGCAACAAGACTAGATATACCTAAAAAGCAAATAGAACTCCTGGCTGAAAGTCTCAAATTAGAAGATTTACTATCTTCTATTGCCACCAATGAACTTTCACATTGGTTGCCATCTCGCTGGAGCCAAGAGATAGAAAATGCCAACCTAAAACCAGATGCAATTGCGATTTCAATTTGCAAAGGTGTCTCAATGTGGCGACCATTATTAAGGTGGTGGGGGAGATGGAGACAAATCACTTCTCCTATTTCGGCAATAGAACTCATCAATCAAGGGTGGCAACCTGGTCCAGAATTAGGGGCCGAGCTGCGCAGGCTTAGGGCAACACAAATCGATAAAATAAGATCTGATAACAAGACTTAAGTAGAAAACTTCCAACTCCTACCGATAGGTTGCTAAATAACATCACCTATTTTATACCAACAGTCTTTTGAAAGGATATTTGAAGCAACTTCTGGAGAACAAGCTAAAAGTAAAGGGCCACAAGTCTGAGGATCAATTATTAAATCCAAAATTGACTTATGTTTTTTACTTCCAGTAGAGATATTGCCTAGCTCTATTTCCACACTCGCTGGAAAACACCCATTGGGTTGAAGTAATTTCAAAGCACTTCGGTTGGCCGGTGCAAAACTACTAGAGAATCCTTCCTCCAAAAGACTCAAGGAACCCTGAAAGGAAGGGATCGATTCTGCCTCTAATCTAATTCTTAAAGGGTCAAGTCCATTTTGAATAAAAGATTGATTACTTGCGTTTAACATTTCACCTATATGACCAAGTAGTCCAAACCCTGTGATATCTGTGCAGGCATGAATTAGTTTAGATCCTACCAATTCATTCTGCATTTTGAATAATGGGTCCAATAAAACATGTTGACTAGTAGTCATTTGCGCAAGCGCAGCATCTAAAAAGTGCGGGTCCACTTGACCACTCATTGCAGCCGCAAAAATCACTCCACTACCAATACCTCTACTTAGTAGTAATACATCACCTGACTGCAACCCATTTTTAGTCCAAAAAATCTCATTCCCTCCTAACACACCATTAACACTTAATGCCAGCTGTATACCCAGGCTTAATGGCTCTGAAGGGATACTTCTATCTTCAATAGTATGGCCACCTATGATTCCAGCTCTCTGAGGAGCTAATGCAGACTGAATGCCTGCCAAGCTATGGGCCAACAACTCTTGCTGAAGCTGAGCTTTTGCTACAGGCAAAGTAACTATTACTTGCGCTGAAATAGGCAAAGCACCGCTTGCCCAAAGATCTGAGCAAGCATGCAAAGCTGTTATACGCCCATTGAGCCAAGGATCGCTTACTAATGCCGGGAATCCATCAACACTTTGAATAATATTTGTGATGTGTGAACCAATAAATGCTGCATCTTCTGGATGGTCAGATAACGAGAAAAGGTCTGCTTGCTTAAGAGCATTCTTTAATGGTTTTGATGCAACCTTTGAAGCACAACCCCTACAAGCAATGACTTTATCTTTCGCATAGTTTGAAGCAAACATTTTCTTATCAACAACAAACTTAGCCATAAACCCTTTGTCTATATGCTGCTTCCACTTCCATAGCAATGGATGAGGACCAATCATTAAACCACCCCAAAAAGCCCAAGCAACATTTCTGCCAATAGCAAGTCTTCCTCCCATTAGTTGCAAGCCTCTACGTTGTGGACTCCAAAAAGCTAAACGTGCTTTACGGCTAGACGCCTCTAAATTCCTTGCAAGAGGCGTAGAAGATCTAACGGCCCAGACGCCCGAAGCAGGTCGGGAGTTATCTTGAATCACTCCGCAATCACCAACAGCAAATATGTGTGGATGGTCAATTGCTTGGAATGTTTGAGTTGTCAATATTCTCCCTGAAGCATTAATAGGGAGGCCGCTTTTTTCTAACCAAACAGGAGCACGATTACCAGTACATAACAGCGCAGGGCCCATTACATCAGAAGCACCTGAGACTAATCTGATCCTGGCTTGCGAAATTGCAGACCTAAGCTGAGGATTAGGTTCTCCATGATGAGAATGTAATTCAATAGTTCTATTGGGCCACCGTTGGCGCAATGCCAACGCAACTTCCAGTCCTGCAAGTCCAGCTCCAATTACTGTGAAAGTGGAAGGATTAGGATTTAATTCTTCTATATCTTGTGATATAAGCCATTCAATTGCTGGTTCTAAAGGCTTAATTGGCATAACTAAATTATTTTTCTTAGAATGCTTTTGATGCTCAGTATTTAAAGTTTCTGCTCCAACATTAAGACTCAATTTACCGAAATAAATCGGGGGACGGTCTTGGAGTAACAAGCAATTTCTAATTAAGTCCAAGCCAACAATTTTAGCCAAGACGAATGACACTCCTGCTTGACTAGTCAAGCAGTGAAGATCTATTGAAAGTTCATCATATTTATATTGGCCTGCAATTAGACCAGGCACCATTCCAGAATATAAAGTAGTACTATTTTTACTTACAAGTGTGATCAAACCTTTAGGCCTTAAATGTGGATTCATGGCCCATCGAAGTAAAATCAATGCGTGGCTATGGCCACCACCAGCAAGAAGAAGATGATCATCTTGCCTTAGATTTAAATATTGATCAAATCGAGAATCAGGCATTTAATAAGTGAATAAAATTAGATTCAACTTTTAACGTCCTGCTACTTTGAGAACTGTCTTAATTGTTCGAAAAAGTATTAGCAAATCTAGCCAGGTGCTGAAATATTTGAGGTAATACAAATCATAAGAAAGCTTTAATTCAGAATCCTGAACGCTAGCGGCATATGGAGCACAAACTTGAGCCCAACCACTGAGTCCTGGCCTCATCCAGTGGCGCTTGCGATAGTGCGGAATACTTGCTTCTAGCTGAAGCTCTAATTCGGGCCTCTCTGGTCTAGGACCAATAAGGCTCATATCACCTAGGACAACATTAACCAATTGAGGTAGCTCATCAAGTCTTGAACGCCTTAACCAAGCTCCCACTCGTGTGATTCGTTGATCCCCAGGCAAAGTCCAAGATACAGGGGCCTGAGAAGAAGCTACTTTCATAGTTCGCAGCTTCAAAACTTTGAATGGCTGTCCCAGCCAGCCACTTCGCTCTTGAACATAAAAAATAGGCCCACGATCCTCAAGCCAAATCAAAGTCGCGGCAAGAATTACTAAAGGAGATGTAACCGCCAACAAAAACAGTGCCAACAGAACATCAGAAACCCGCTTGAGCTGCCTTTGAGGACTAAACATTGCATTCCACGGAATCTCTAAATAACTCAGCCAAGGCTCTGGGAGAAGAGCAGGCGGAATTCTCTCAAGTTGACGTTCAGCCAAAGCTAATGGAGTAGTCAAGCTGTACTGTCTAGGATCTCGTTGCTCAAATTCTTCCAATAGCTGTCGATATTCAGGCTGATGTCTCACTCTGGGCGAAACAGCTAACACAAGAGGGCTTTCCTGTAAAACAGCGTTCTCAGATGTCATCCAACTAGGCATTATCCGTGTAGGAGTTAATTGCCAAGCCATAAGGGCCTTATGCGCCTCATCCTGAGGAGCTACAAGTACTAGTTTCGGATCATCAGATTGCAATGCTCCCCGACGCAATCCAACTCGCACCATCAAGGACCAAATTGTCGTAGGCAAAAGCCATGAAACCTGTCTACTCCGATATACCAACCAAACATCTAAAGAAGGATTAATAACCCAACGACAAATTGCCACCAACATCAAGGTGGTAAATAAGCAAAGCCCTAATCGCTGCATAAGTGTCCAACGAGAAAGACGAGGCCAACCAAGCACCGTATAAGTGCCTAAAAGCCACCCCAAAAGCAAATACGCAACGACAGTGATCACTATCCAAAGCTCTTGACCTCTAAGAGGCTGAGGCCAAATACTGACTAAACCCAACAAAACAACAAGCATGCCCAACAGGTCTAGAAGGGCACATAAAAACAAATTTCGGCGAGGGTTACGCCAGGACACCTTCATAAAACCGATTCATCAAAAGTAGTTCTTCGGAAGAGAAATCTTTCATTCATTCTGAAAAACTCCTAAATAATCAATATTGAAGATCCTTAAAAAGCTGTCTAAGGAATCGATCAACCTTCTTAAGAAAGATCTGCAAAGCCCTTTCTCAATTTTAATTCAAGTAACAGCTCAGCGCCGATATGTAAGGGGAAGAGGAACCAAAAGAATGAAAACTAAAATATTTGCAGAGTGGATAAGGCTTTTTTCGAGGTTATCGCGCAATATGGCAAAAGCTCTTGGCCATCGATTGGAGAAATTGCAAGGTTTACGAGGCATGGTTGATCTGTTGCCAGATCAAACTGCCTTATGGCAGGAAATCGAAGCCACTGCTCGCAATCACTTCCAAAGAGCTTCTATTTCTGAAATCAGGACCCCACTACTAGAAGCAACAGAACTCTTCTCTCGGGGGATTGGTGAATCCACAGATGTTGTTGGCAAGGAAATGTACTCCTTCTCCGATAGAAGTAATAGACATTGCACTCTTAGGCCTGAAGGGACAGCATCAGTTGTCAGAGCCCTAATACAGCACGGTTTAATCAATCAAGGAGCACAACGATTCTGGTATTCAGGCCCAATGTTTCGATATGAAAGGCCTCAAGCTGGTCGGCAAAGACAATTTCACCAAATTGGAATTGAATTTCTCGGCTTTACAGACCCAAGAAGTGATGTAGAAGCGATCTCAATTGCTTGGGATCTTCTTAGGAAGCTTCAGATCAATGATTTAACCGTAGAAATTAATACCCTCGGGAACAATGAAGACAGACTCATTTATCGCCAAGACCTTGTTAAATGGCTAGAGGAGCATCGTGACCAACTAGACAAAGATTCAAAAAATCGACTTGCGACAAATCCCTTAAGAATCTTGGATTCAAAAGATCCATTAACACAAAATCTTCTTAAGGATGCACCAACACTTTCGGAATCGTTAGCTCCAGAAAGCGTTAAGAGGTTTGAGATGGTTCAAATGGGGCTCTCAGATCTGGGTATTCCTTTTCATATCAACCCACTGCTCGTACGTGGATTGGACTACTACAGCCATACAGCATTTGAAATAAAGTCAGATCAACTGGGAGCACAAAGCACAATTTGTGGCGGAGGAAGATATGACGGATTAGTGGAGCAACTAGGAGGAGCTGCCACCCCTGCAATCGGATGGGCTATAGGTATGGAACGTTTGGTGTTATTGCTTTCCAAAACCGATTCCTTAAAGCCCCGAGAAGGGCCTGAAATATATGTCGTGAACCGTGGAGAGCAGGCCGAAGCTTTCGCTCTCATCATTGGTCGAAAGCTTCGGCAAAATGACAAAGCTGTTGAAATTGATTTAACTGGAGCAGCCTTTAGTAAACAACTTAAAAGAGCTGATCGAAGTGGCGCTCGCTGGGCAATAGTTATAGGTGACCAAGAAGCCCATGAAAATGAAATTACGCTCAAAGATCTACGCTCAAAGGCTCAAGACGTTTCAAAAGAAGAGCGCATCAACTTAGAGACTTTGTTAATGCGATTCGCTTAAGTAAGTTGCCAAAAACATCCCTGGATTTTGCTGAGTGACTAAACCTCCAAAAGAAATACGGAATATTTGCTGCATAGGTGCGGGCTACGTTGGAGGTCCAACAATGGCTGTGATTGCGGATCGGTGTCCAAATATACAAGTAAATGTGGTTGATCTTGATGCAGCACGCATTGCGGCTTGGAACGATAGTGATCTGAGCAAATTACCGGTCTATGAGCCAGGGTTAGATGCTGTAGTAGGTAGAGCACGTGGTCAAAATCTCCATTTTTCAACCGAAGTGGATATTGCGATATCAAAAGCAGACATGGTATTCATCTCAGTGAATACTCCAACCAAAGCTAAAGGCCTTGGTTCAGGACAAGCAAGTGATTTACGATGGGTTGAGGCCTGTGCAAGACAAGTCGCAAAATGCGCTAAAGGTCACACGATAGTTGTTGAGAAAAGCACGCTGCCAGTTAGAACAGCTGAAACAATCCAAGCAATTCTGCATGCTGCACAGAAGCCTCTTGTAGATGAAAGTTCCCCTCGAAGCTTTGTAGTTTTATCTAATCCTGAGTTTCTGGCGGAAGGAACAGCCATTCAAGATCTGGAGTCACCAGACAGAGTTCTCATTGGTGGAGAAGACAACGACGCAATAGAGGCACTTGCAAAAATATATAGCCAATGGGTACCTTCTGAAAAAATTCTCCGGACAAACCTTTGGAGCAGTGAGCTTTCTAAACTCACTGCTAATGCATTTCTTGCACAACGCATTAGTTCCATTAACTCTGTAGCAGCTTTATGTGAAGTTACCGGTGCTGACGTAAGAGAAGTTTCAATGGCGATTGGTGCGGATAGTCGAATAGGTGAAAGATTTCTGAATTCAGGTCCTGGGTTTGGTGGTAGCTGTTTTAAAAAAGACATACTTAATCTAGTTTATCTCTGCAGATATTTCAGTCTTCCTGAAGTGGCTGACTATTGGCAAAACGTAGTGACACTAAACACTTGGCAACAACATCGCATAGCTCGGTTAGTTGTAAAACAACTCTTCGGGACTGTCACTGGCAAAAGACTCGCGTTACTTGGTTTTGCATTCAAAGCCAATACAAATGACACCCGTGAGGCTCCAGCTATCAATATTGCTAAGGATTTACTCGAGGAGGGGGCCCAACTTGCCATTTATGACCCAAAAGTAAATGCCAAACAAATCAGTATGGACTTACAACTCCATGAAAGCTCACCTCCCGATTCAGAAGCTGGGCCCACCCGAGCAGCCCTAAATGGTGAAGGAACATGGTGGCCAGAAAGTAGTGTTATAGAAGCTGTTAATGGAGCAGATGCGGTTTTAATCCTCACTGAATGGGAAGAATTCCGACATTTAAACTGGGCAATGATCGCACCTAAGATGCGACAACCAGCGTGGGTCTTTGATGCAAGAGCAGTCGTAGATCCAATAGCGGTTAGATCAACTGGATTAAAGCTCTGGCGTGTTGGAGACGGAGATTCTTGAGAGGATCCTTCCTAGTTACAGGTGCAGCAGGATTCATAGGTGCCGCACTTGTACGCCGGCTACTCGCTAATGGAGAGCGAGTAATCGGCATAGATAACCTGAACGACTACTATGACCAAAGTCTAAAGGCGGCGAGAATAAAAAAAATTGAAAACTGTCCTCAAAGTGCATACTGGTCATTTCATCAAATAGACATTGAAAACAAGGGGTCTCTAGAGCATATTTTTGAAAAAGAAAAGCCCCAAGTAGTAATTAACCTCGCTGCTCAAGCAGGTGTCCGATATTCTCTTAAGAATCCTTCTGCCTACATACAAGCAAATATTGTAGGCTTTGGTTACATACTCGAGGCATGTCGAGCCTATGGAGTTGAGCATTTAATTTATGCCTCAAGTAGTTCGGTATACGGAGGGAATACAAGATTACCTTTCAATGAAAGACATCCAGTTAATCATCCAGTAAGTCTCTATGCAGCCTCAAAAAAAGCAAATGAGCTAATGGCTCATACATATAGTCATCTATATAAAATTCCTACAACAGGGTTACGCTTCTTTACTGTCTATGGTCCCTGGGGTCGACCTGATATGGCACCTATGCTTTTTGCTGAATCTATCCTTGCTGGGAAACCAATTAAAGTTTTCAATCATGGAAAAATGAAACGTGATTTCACTTATATTGATGACATTGTCGAAGGAGTTTTACGTTGCTGCTACAAGCCTGCGACACCTAATCTTGAGTTTGATCCATTAAATCCTGATCCTGCCACAGCAGCAGTTCCTCATAGACTATTTAATATAGGCAATTCACAGCCAATAGACTTAATGCACTTTATAGACTTATTAGAGCAAGCCTTAGATAAACGAGCAATTAAAGATTTCCAACCAATGCAGCCCGGTGACGTTCAAGCTACTGCAGCAGATACTTTTGCCCTGCAGGATTGGATAGGGTTTCGACCTAGTACGCCAATTGAGGAAGGTGTGAGGAATTTCGCCAATTGGTATCAAGACTATTATTTATAATCAACTTTAGAAATTAACAACTTTTCCAAACCAACCTACACATATTTTCCTTATGGATGTTGGCCATTCGAGAGGTCTGGAAAAAGTTTTTTCAACCCTTCTTCTCTTGATGAAGTCACACCTCTCTCAGTAATCAAAGCACTTACTAGTCTAGAAGGAGTGATATCAAATGCCGGGTTAAAGCCTTTCGTTCCACTAGGGCTGATTTGAATAGTAGCCAATCGAGTATTAATAGCTGACTCAAGCAAACATCCATCAATATGTGTAATCTCTCTAGGTGAACGGATCTCAATTGGTATCTCTCTCACACCATCGCTCATAGACCAATCAATAGTTGAAGAAGGAATTGCTACATAAAAAGGTAGATCATTATCTTGAGCCGCCAAAGCCTTTAAATAGGTTCCAATTTTATTACACACATCACCTGAGCGAGTTACTCGATCAGCCCCAACGATTACGGCATCCACATAGCCATGTTGCATCAAATAACCTCCTGCATTGTCTACTATCAAAGTATGTGGGATTCCTTCACGAGATAACTCGTAAGCAGTAAGGCTAGCTCCCTGATTCCTAGGGCGAGTTTCATCGACCCAAACATGAAGGTCAACTCCAGCTCTATGCGCTTTATAGATAGGCGCCAATGCTGTACCCCAATCAACTGTTGCCAACCAACCGGCATTGCAATGCGTAAGAAGATTTAAAGGCTCTTTCTGGCGTTCTACAGGTCTAGCAGATGCAAGTTTTTGAATTAGCTCACATCCATGCACTCCAATCGCCTCACACATTGCTACATCTTCTTCTGCAATCAAATCAGCTTCTAACCTTGCTGCTTCAGCCCTCTCAGCCAGGGAGAGTGGCTTAACCCTCTCAAGAACACGTGTAAGAGCCCAAAGAAGGTTTACAGCAGTAGGGCGTGTAGCGAGCAACTTAGAAGAAGCCAATTCAAGAAAAGAATCATCTGGATCTTCTTGAATAGCCAACATCAATCCATAAGCTCCAGCCACTCCAATCAATGGGGCACCACGCACTTTCATCGTTTTAATAGCTTCAACTACATCTTGATAATTAGAAAGAGTGCAAGTTAAGAATTCATGTGGCAATTTAGTTTGATTAATAACCCCAATTGAATGTCCTCCTTGTTCTACCCATATAGTTCTCCATGCCTTATTTTGTATGTTCATAATTTAAAGGTGGAGTCTATCTAAAAAATTATTTAGCCTATTTTATTCTACTCAGGAAGAAGATATAAGGATAAGTATAGGATCTTTCAAATCAAGGTTCCTAGAGAATCTCAAAGTCTATTTAAAGTAAAATCTATAAAGCTAGAAGGAGATGGTCACTTTTTACAAGCTCTTAAAGAGTAACTGAATAAATACATTTCCATGCCAACAGTTAGAGATGCTAAAGAACAGATCCTCTAGAATAAGTTCCATCGGAAACTTTGCTACTAATTGACCAAATCAATGTCCCATTGTCTAAACAATGCCAGGATTGGAGTCCTAGGAGGTAGTGGCCTCTACCACATGAATGAACTGGCAGATATAAAAGAGCTTACAATCGAAACTCCTTTTGGAAAGCCATCAGACAAATTACGTCTAGGAAAAATTGGTGACATTGAAGTTGTTTTTCTTGCTCGTCATGGACGTCATCACAACTTCACTCCAACAGACGTGCCATATCAAGCAAACATCTGGGCTTTAAGGTCACTAGATGTTAGATGGATCTTGTCTCCTTCAGCTGTTGGCTCACTACAAGAACAAGTACGTCCTCTTGACATGGTCGTACCTGATCAATTCATTGATAGGACACATCAACGTCCTCTCACCTTCTTTTCAAATGGTGCAGTGGCGCACGTAACTATGGCTGATCCCTTTTGTCAAACTCTTTCTCGAATACTTGCTGATGAAGGAGAAATGTTGATGCCGGAAGGACGCCAACTGCATAGAGGCGGTACTTATCTCGCCATGGAAGGACCAGCATTCTCAACTCGTGCTGAATCCAATCTTTATAGAAACTGGGGATGCACAATTATTGGCATGACAAATCACACAGAGGCTCGACTAGCCAGAGAGGCAGAAATAGCCTATGCCTCTTTATCAATGGCAACTGACTATGACTGCTGGCATGAAAATCATGAGAATGTAACGGTAGAAATGGTGCTGGAGAATCTTCAAGCAAACGCAAAATTAGCGACCAAGATCATAAAGGCTGCTGCCCAGAAAATCTCATTATCACGACCTTCTAGCGATGCCCATACAGCCCTAAAAAATGGACTTATGACATCAAAAGACAAGGTGCCTTCAGCAACTCGGGAGAGAATCAATCTCTTTACAGCTCCATATTGGGGAGACTTCACCTCGGTTTAATTCAATATTGTTTGAATAGGTGATTGGAAAACTCAACCCAAGAATTAAAAACCACAAAAAACTAAAAAAAAAATCCCCCATTTGGAGGATTTTTAAATCTCAAAAGCTTGGCAAGAATTCTTTAGAAGCTTGCGTTGCCAATTCCTGTATAAGAACCGTAGAAGAAAATACCCAGGACAAAAATCACAGCGATTCCACCTGTGGTTGCTACTACCCATAAAGGTAGAGAACCCTCAGTCCATCTACGTTCCCAAGAAACTGAAGGACGACCATCTGGTAATCGATCAGGGATTCGTCCATCTGGTCCTTTAAGTTTCGTGCTCATGATTCAAAAAGCTCAGTTAAAGAAATAGCTGGAAAACAAAATTCCCATGACGAAAACCAGCAAAAGTCCTAAATAAAGGCTTGTGCGGTTTAGTTCAACCGGCAATTTGTTTGGATTAGGGTTGACTTGCATTGAGAGTAATGGTGATCGATTAGCGGCGGATGAACTGCATAGCTGCAATCGCACCTAGGAAAAACACCGAAGGTACTCCCAGAGCGTGCACGGCAAAAAATCTAACCGTAAAAATCGGATAGACCCTTTCAGATTGGAGAGGAGCAGATTGTGTCATGGTTTATTTCAAGCGCAGGTCTAGTTGGGACTTGGATTCAAATCGCTGACTTACTACTGGAGCCTTTGATTCAGAAGCCTGGAAATAAGCATCTGGAGTTGGAGTCCCGAATACGTCATAGGCAAGGCCTGTAGACACAAACAAGAATCCTGAAACAAAGATCGCCGGCAGGGTAACGATTTGGATGACCCAAAACTTGATGTCGGTAACGATCTCAAAAAACGGGCGTTCCCCGGTTGAGCCGGCAGCCATAGCCTCATGCGTATCAGCTTGCAGATCCTATCAACAATGAGCGTCAACTATGGGAATAGTTGGCCGGCATGGTTACAGAGCGTTGTGCATTAGCTGTAATTTGCGGCTAATTCACTCCATCTAAGCAGGATTCCTCTCTCGCCAAGGACAAATCCCTTCGTTTTTCCCTGATCAGAACTAGGTTCAAACAAAATCCGAATAAAATTAGAAGGTTGACTGTCTCCTACAGGATCTATTTCCCACTCTTTACCGCCATCCTTACTAACTAAAAGAGTCCCATTCCCTCCAGCAGCCCAAATATTCTGATTTGGATCCCATGCAAGATCCAAATAGTTGTATCCATTGACTATTGGAAGCACTGGCTTTTCCCAACTCTCTATATCGCCACTCTCGTCATTAAAGCGAATCTCAGCCCCCCTTGAGAGCATCCATAATTGACCATTAGGTTGATATCCAACGCTCTGAACTCTTTTGCTACTTGCTCTTTGATGGGGTTCCCAATTCTCTTGATTAGGTTCAAAAGTCGCAAAAAAGTTCCCAAGGCTGCTTACGCTCACATAATTTCCATCAGGACTTCTCCTGAGGTCTCGTACACCTCCGGATGCATCACTTACCTTCCCTTCCCAAGTTTGCCCAGAATCTTTTGTCATATATAAAGCTCCTGCTGTAGTTGCCAATTCAGCTTCTTCTGCTCCAAGAGTTGTAATTAGGTATGGATCTCCAGGCAATTTGTTGCCTAAATCCAAACGAATCCAATTCTGACCTCCATCAGTAGTGTGCAAGACCAAACCCGGTTGGCCCGCTATCCAACCTTCATCCCCATTGAAGTCAATACTAATTAATCGAAAATTCTCCTGATCCTCCAAATCCAAATCCCTATCTTTCCAGGTTTTACCACCATCATTGGTTTCAAGAATCAACCGATTAGTCCCAACCAAGAATCCACGATTCTCGTCAACAAAACTTATATCTAAAGGATTTGCCTGAGTGTCAAGTTGAACTTCTCGCCAAGGACTTGAAGAAGCTAATGGAATGCGAGTGGTTACACATCCACCGAGTCCTAAGACAAGGCAACAAACCAAAATAAAATTGACAGAGTAAGAAAGCAGGCGGTTCATAAGAATGCAGGGTTTCAGTTCAGGGAGTAAAGAGATAGAAAACAAGCTAAGCCAAGCGCCAAGCCACCGAAAATCAATACATTCTTTTGACCTGGTGTGAGGTTGTTGACTCCAAAGCCATAATTCAGATTCTCCTCAAAGCCACTAGGCCTAGAAGCTGGACCAATGTCTCGAAAGCCTGCGATGCCTTCACGACAAACAGGACATCGGAAACTGGATTGATCCAAACTTTTGAATGCAGTTCCTTTGGGTATTCCAAACTTCTGAACACCATCTTTAGGGTCATAGACATAAGAGCAAACCTGGCACTCAAATCGATGAGCGCTTTCATCAGCACTTGATTCTGCAGCTTGTTTGTCTGGTTGGTCCATTTCGTAAATAACGAATTTTTGAACTGAGTTGGCTAGTTACTAAGCCATTTAAGGAGCTGAAACCAAAATTTGCAGCGACTTTTTTATTCAAACCAACTCTATCGGCGGAAGTCCTTGTCAGCGAATGTCAGACTGTTAATCAAATGGATACTTTTCAATGTTTGCATTGCAGGGTTATGACTCCTTTCTGGGCTTTCTCCTGTTAGCAACTGCAGTGCCTGTATTGGCATTAGTAACCAACAAGCTAATTTCTCCCAAAAGTCGCAAAGGTGAAAGAGAACTCACATACGAGTCTGGAATGGAGCCTATAGGTGGCGCATGGATTCAATTCAATATCAGGTATTACATGTTTGCTTTGGTGTTCGTGATATTTGATGTTGAGACAGTTTTTTTATATCCATGGGCCGTTGCGTTTCATCGGCTAGGCCTATTGGCCTTTATAGAAGCACTGATTTTTATCGCCATCCTTATTGTTGCCTTAGCCTATGCATGGCGAAAAGGAGCACTTGAATGGAGTTAATTCCTTGACTGAATCCCCATCTATAAAAGCAATACGAGAACTTCGTGAAGCAAGTTGTGGCCCTATCGGGGCTCCGACAGTGACAAACGAACTTAGTGAAAACATTATTCTCACTAGTCTGGATGATCTTCATAACTGGGCCAGACTCAGTAGTCTTTGGCCTCTCCTATATGGCACTGCCTGCTGTTTTATAGAGTTTGCAGCCTTAATTGGTTCAAGATTCGATTTTGACCGTTTTGGATTGGTACCGCGTAGCTCTCCTCGGCAAGCCGACCTCCTAATAGTCGCTGGAACAGTAACGATGAAAATGGCTCCTGCTTTAGTAAGACTTTATGAACAGATGCCTGAACCAAAATATGTCATCGCAATGGGTGCATGCACAATTACTGGGGGAATGTTTAGTGCTGATTCCACTACGGCAGTTCGAGGAGTAGATAAATTAATTCCAGTAGATTTATATCTTCCAGGATGTCCTCCAAGACCAGAAGCAATTTTTGATGCTGTGATCAAGCTCCGTAAAAAAGTAGGGAATGAATCAATTACTGAGAGGGGGCAAATGTCTCAAACACATCGCTATTTCACAATCCCCCACCAAATGAAAAGAATTGAGCCACAAGTTACTGGTTCTTACTTAAATAGTCCCTCTCAAAAAGCTGCACTTGCCCCAGCATCTGAGACGCAAATAGAGATTGAGGGAGAGAGCTCCTTAGAACCTATTACATCAAGCGAAAAAAATTAATGAATCAAGAAACTTCACAAGCTAATAACAATGCTGATCCTCAAGCTGATATCGAAATAACTCCTGGACCAGAACCTGGTCCAACAAGTCAATGGCTGAAAAGCAAAGGTTTTCACCATGATTCACTGCAACCAGACCACATAGATGTAGAAGTAATTGGTATAGAACCTCATTCGCTTCTTGATATTGCATCAGCTTTAAAGAGCAATGGTTTCGACTATTTACAATGCCAAGGTGGTTACGATGAAGGACCAGGCCAAAACCTAGTTTGCTTCTACCATCTCATTGCAATGAGCGAACTAGTCCTAGATTCAAAAATAAAACCAGTATCAAAACCTAGAGAGGTAAGACTGAAAGTTTTCTTATCTCGTGATGGGGAGCTTAAAGTGCCTAGTCTTTATAGACTTTTTAAAGGCTCTGATTGGCAAGAAAGAGAAACTTTCGATATGTTCGGAATTAATTTCGAAGGTCATCCACATCCAAAAAGACTTTTAATGCCAGAAGATTGGAAAGGCTGGCCATTGAGAAAAGATTATGTTCAGCCTGACTTTTATGAAATGCAAGATGCTTACTAAGCCTCTCTCTTGTATTTTCGAAAAAACCGCATTATTGCGAGCGAAAGACTTCTTGGGTCATGACGCAAAGTTGCCGTAGGCCGGCCTCCTTGGAGAGAAGCTTGCATGACCTCATATCCCTGAGTTTGAAGGGCTCTCCTGTCACAAATAACTGGTTCAGCACCCCTAGCTCGATAATAATCAACTAATGGTGATGGCTCCATATCATCTTGTGCAAGTACTGAGCTAAAAATTCTCTTAGTAATTCCCAGGCTTGCAAGCTGTGCTTCTATTGCTCTTAGATGGCCAGAAACATCAAGCCCATCAGTTTCTCCTGGTTGAGTCATCAAATTACATATATACAACTTTGGTGCATTACTTCGCTGAATCGCTTCAACAAGTTCAGGAACTAACAAGTTTGGCAAAAGTGATGTGTAGAGACTCCCAGGACCAAGCACAATAAGTTCTGCATTTGCTATAGCTTCCAAGGCCCTGGGCAAAGCCGGAGGACGTTCGGGCAAGCATCCCATTCTGACTATTGGACTAGGAGCTTTCCCAATAGCAGATTCACCTTCAATTCGTTGGCCGTTTTCTAATTCAGCCCATAACCTCACATCTACATTTGTTGCAGGTACAACCTGTCCTTGAACAGCAAGAACTCTGCTAGAAGCCGTTATCGCAGTTTCAAAATTACCAGTAATAGCAGTTAACGCTGAAAGGAATAAATTCCCAAAACTATGTCCTTCTAATCCACTCCCTGCTGAGAAGCGATATTGAAAAAGTCTAGTCAGTAATGGTTCTTCAGTCGAAAGCGCTGCAAGACAATTACGAATATCTCCAGGGGGTTGAACACCCATTTCTCGACGGAGAATGCCGCTACTACCACCGTCATCGGCAACAGTAACTATTGCTGTGATTCTGCCGCTATACCGCTTGAGTCCATTCAAAAGAGTCGAAAGACCAGTTCCACCTCCTATTGCAACGATATTTGGCCCTCTTTTTAATTTACTTTTAGCCATTAATGCATCAACAAGAACAGTGTCCTTATCTGGCGCTAATGCCTGTTGAATTGACCCAAAGCTTCGGCTTTGTCCCCATAGCAACAATCCTGCGCCAACAAGAAGAACAATTGGACCAGTAATGCTGCGAGGTAAAACGTTTGTTATGGCACCAAGCAACCAAACAAGAATCTCAATCATCCAATAAATTGGCTTGAGATCAGCCCAAATTGCTGCACCTATAAGGGCCATTAACAAGCCCATTCCAGAAGTAAGCATCCATCTCTTAACTACTAGTCCTGGCAAAAGCCAACGGACTGCCCTAAGAGAACGGGTAACAAAATCCCCACGATGGGTAAATGGGGCAGATTTGTTACGCCTTCTTGAGGCTCTGCGCTTTCTGCGACGATTTTGTGGATGGGAAATGTTCGACGAGGTCAATAGTGCGAGCGAAGCTCGACAGGAGATAGTTTGAGAACTCTAAAGAAGCTTCCCTTATTTCACAGCTAAGGCAAGATAAGAGAGCACTTTTCTAGTTAGTAATAATCGTGCCTCAAAACAGGCCGGTGGTCGAGATGCAAGACCTAACAATGCAATGGGGTTCTAACCCAGTGTTAGATCAAGTCAGCTTGCTGATGAATCCAGGAGAACGCATAGCCATAGTAGGACCGTCAGGCTGTGGGAAGTCAACAGTCCTAAGGCTATTGGCTGGACTTCTATTACCTACAGAAGGAAAGATTAGTTTATTTGGAAAGAATCAAGATTATCTTCGACTTGATCAAAGTCATCCACCAGATGTCAGATTAGTTTTTCAAAACCCTGCTCTATTGGGATCACTCACAGTTGAGGAGAACGTAGGATTCCTCCTTATGAAGAATCATCGACTAACTCACAAAGATATTCGTGAGTTAGTTATGACTTGTCTAAAAGAAGTTGGACTTTACGACGTAGCAGATAAATTTCCTGGTCAATTAAGTGGAGGTATGCAAAAAAGAGTTAGTTTTGCAAGGGCCTTAATTCATGATCCGCATCTAGAAGAAAGTGCTATGCCACTCCTTTTATATGATGAACCTACAGCTGGACTTGATCCAGTCGCATGCACCCGTATAGAGGATTTAATAGTAAAAACAACTCAAGTTGCTCGCGGATGCTCAATGGTTGTAAGTCACGTTCAAAGCACAATTGAGCGCTGTTCCAAAAGGGTTCTCATGCTCTATGGAGGTAAATTCCAATGGGATGGATCAATTGAAGAGTTCAAAGAAAGCAAAAATCCATATGTCAATCAATTCCGCACAGGTAGCCTTAAAGGACCCATGCAACCAACTGATAGTTAAATTCCATGCGCCGAAGTGTTCGTGATGCTCTTGTTGGATTAACCATTCTGGGAGGCATAGTTGGCTTTGCAGGCACAACACTTTGGCTTCGCGGATTGAAGATTGGTGCAAATACTTGGAAAGTGTCCGCAAATTTTGCAGATGCTACAGGTCTAGCAGAACGTTCACCTGTTACCTATAGAGGCATCCTTGTTGGATCTATCGGTAAAATTGATATAAGCCCAAAATCAGTAAAAGCAACTCTTGAAATCAATAAAGGAGATCTTCAATTACCTAAACCTGTTTTTGCGAAAGTAGTTACTAGCTCAATCCTAGGAGGAGATGCACAAGTTTCTTTAGTCAGTCTTGGGGACAAACTATCTCCCAACACCCCAATGCCTTGGTCAAAAGAATGCTCGGGGAATGGAATCCTTTGTGCAAACGATATTATTAAAGGTGAATCATTAATGAGCATATCAACCTTGACAGAAGAAATTGAGAAAATTATTCAAAAGGCAGATCAACAAAATATTGTCTCAAACTTGGTTGATTCAACAAAACAATTTGATCGCACACAAAAAAATCTAGATGAATTAATTCTTCAGACCAAAGAAGAAATTTCCAGAGCAGAGCCAATTATTACCAACCTTAATCAAGCCACCAATCATATCAACAGCATATTAGCTGCAATTGACAATCCCAAAACTCTCAGTGACATTCAAAAAACTGCAAGCTCCACAAGATCTCTGACTGAAAAAATTGATGATTTAGGAAGCGACGTAAGTAAAATAATGGATGACAAAGAATTAATGTCTGCCATAAGAAGCGTTACGATTGGCCTAGGTGAATTGTTTAATGAGTTATATCCGCAGGGAACAAATGGCCCCAAATGATATTCAATAGCAGGCTTAATTGTTTGAGCTCAAATATATTTAATAATTAAAGCTAGTTAACGCTATTAATAGCATCCATTGCTATAGAAGCAATGGCCTGATCACTCGCTTTTGGAAGTTGGACATATTTTCCTCCTGAGGCTTCAGCTAAATCCTTTCCCATTCCACTTCCTATAAATTTACGCTCAGTATCTATAACTAATAATTTGATACCTAAACTGCGATAACGAGTTGCTACATCAAGAACTTCTTGTTTTAAATCAACTGGATCTTCTCCTTCAAGTTGAGGCTGACCAAGGGATTTCCCGAGAGGGACATTCCCTCTGCCATCAGTAATAGCAACCACAACAACTTGGCCAAGATCGCCTGTTGATAAAGCATTCGCTCCTACACGTGCAGCCTGAGTTAACCCATGCGCGAGGGGGGAACCTCCACCGCAAGGCATGGTTTCCAATCGACGCTTTGCTGCAGTAATTGATCGGGTGGGTGGTAGTAAAACCTCAGCTTGTTCACCGCGAAATGGGATCAAAGACACCTCATCTCGATTTTCATAAGCCTCTGTGAGCAATCGAATTACAGCTCCTTTAGCACTTTGCATTCGATTAAGAGCCATAGAACCACTTGCATCAACAAGAAAAATCACCAAAGCACCAGCCTTTCTTTGGAGAAGCTTGGCGCGCAAGTCTCCCTCCTGAACAATGACTTTTCGGTCAGGCTGCCTTTCTCTTCTGGCTTTTTGATATGGAGCCGCAGCCCTTAAAGTTGCATCTACTGCAATTCGCCTCACAGGACCACGAGGGATGATGGGCTTGACATACCTACCTCGACTATCACTTAGTACAGCCGCTCTACTTCCACTATTTCCACTCTTGGATTTTGCAGAAGAAAACAATAACAAGTCTGGATCTATTGCACATGCTTCTGGATCAAGCATGAACTCTTCAGGCACAGGAGGAGTTTGATCCTCTGGGGTCTCCTCCTGATCTTCTGATTCATTTTCTTCTTCTAAGGAATCATCCTCAGCTTGATCTTCTGGAGAAGGGGGCTCTTGTTGCTCTTCAGGAGGGGGGGGCTCCATCTGTTCTTCTTGAGGCGGTAGCTGCAATGCACGTGGTGCAATTACTAGTCGGACTGCTACCTGAAGGTCGTCAGCATTCACTTCATCACGACCTGCTAAAGCAGCATGAGCTTTTGCTACTCGAACTGCATACAATTCAGAACGATGTCCCTCAACGCTGCCACGAATGGCTTCCTTTACCAGATATTCAATTTGACTTTGACTAATTTGAACATCTGGCAGCCACTGTCTAGCTAACAACAGTTGAGTCGCCAAAGATTCGGTTTCCTTAGACCATTTAGAGGCAAAACTTGAACTGCATTCACCATGCGCCAAAACAGACTGAGTAATCTCTACCCTTTGCTCATTAGTAATGAGCTGATCTGCGGATAGAACAATTGCAAAACGATCAAGCAAATGATCACGAACGGCTCCCTCCTCAGGGTTATAAGTCGCAAGAAGCAGTGGAGAACAAGGATGTCTAAGACTAAGTCCTTCTCTCTCTACACGATTTTCTCCAGCACCAACCGCCGCTAACAAAAGATTGATAATTCCATCATCAAGCAAATTCAATTCATCTACATAAAGAACACCACGGTGAGCCTCTGCAAGAAGACCTGGCTGAAAAATGGCCGAACCGCTCTCCAAAGACGCTGCAACATCAACTGCTCCAACCAATCTGTCCTCAGTAATGCCTAAAGGAACCTGCACAAATGGTGCGGGAATTACACGCTTGGGTAAAGCTTTCTTTAAGCCTTCATCATTAGTTAATTCTCCAATCCTCTTTATAACCATTCTTGTTCCTTGATCCCATTCTTCAGGGGCCTCAGGGTCAAGATTTAGACCAAATGGCCTCGGACCAAAATTGTTTTTTAATTTCTCTACCTCAGAAGAAAGCTCTAACACCTCAATTGGGGGGAGTAGAGCATGCAAACCTCTAGCTAAAACAGATTTCCCTGTCCCTCTTCCACCAGCGATAATCACTCCCCCTAATCCTGGATCAACTGCAGCCAAAAGTAACGCTAACTTCAGAGTTCCATGTCCAGTGATAGCTGCAATCGGAAAAGCTCGATTAGCCATCTCTTTCAATTGCATTTCTCGATCAGCCAACCCTCTTGAAGGAGAATTGACCGTCGTCCCACTTACAGACATTTAATTAACCAAATCCGATTACGTTTATGACAGTCTCGCTGATCAACTCATAATCTCATCAAACTTTTCCTTCCCTCATACTCTTGCTATTGCTCTGGGAGCAAACATTCCTAGCGATCAAGGTCCTCCAAAAGCAACACTAGGCGCGGCTCGTCCCAAACTCGAACTAGTTATTCTCGCCTGGCTCGAATCGTTCTTAGCAAAAGAACAATTGATAACAATTAGCAAAAAAAAGTTGCGTTATCGATGGTCGCCTTTGTTTGAGACCGATCCAGTCGGAGGCCCTAGCGAGCAACCAATCTATGTAAATGCTGCACTAATAGTTGATGGACCAAAGCTTGCGGCTCTAAAGCCCTCTGAAGAAGCAGCTATTGCGTTGCTAAACGAATTTTTAATAATTGAAAAATCCTTCGGCAGGCATCGAGGGGAAAACTGTACTCACTGGGGACCAAGAACTCTTGATTTAGATCTTCTTGCATGGGGAGACCTTCATGTAAAGCATCCATCATTGACCCTCCCACATCCACGGCTTATAGAAAGAAATTTTGTGGTAGTACCCCTCGCAGCGGCTCTTGCGAACGATGGAACTACACCTTATCAATTACCTCCTCAAATCAATTGGCCTGAATAATTAACCTCTAGGTTCCATCAAATTCCTTAAAGAGGCATGCTGGTAAAGAATTGATTACACGCCAGATGGTGCCTTTATCTCCACCTGAACCCTCGGAATTTCTGAAAACTGAGGCTGCTTTAGATGCAAAGAAGATCCGATTTGAGATCAATCGCATAAAACTTCCCATTGGAATAGAAGGAACCTTTGGATTGATTCGGCATCCTGGAGCTTCCCTTGCGGTGCCAATTAACGAAGAAGGTCAAATCATTATTCTTAGGCAATACCGCTTTGCTGTGGCTAGAAGAGTTCTTGAATTTCCTGCAGGAACATTAGAAGAAGGAGAAGATCCTCTGACTTCTATGAAAAGAGAACTAGCCGAAGAAGCTGGATACTTGGCAAGCCGATGGGATTCTCTTGGGGCAATGCTTCCATGCCCTGGATATTCTGACGAGGTAATCCACTTATTTCTTGCAAGAGATCTCAAAAAATTAGATCTCAAACCACCAGGAGATCAAGACGAAGATATTGAGATACTTCATTTAAACAAAGAAGAACTAGATCACTATCTTTTTAGCCATGAAGAAGCCCTAGATGGTAAAAGTATCGCAGCATGGTATCGAGCTAGAAAATTATTAAATTGCTAAGAAGCTTTCTGCCTATAAATTTTACTTAGGGAAGGGCTATAATCATATAAAGGCTGCTATCAAGCATGATTCTCGAAAATAAATAATAATCCAGACCATCACAAAAGATATAATTGACGAGAGAAGTTTATACTAATTCTTTTAGGCACGAATCACCTGATTGCTCAAACAGTAATTTTAAAGTATCAACAACATAAAGTTGTTGATCAATAGTTAACTCAGGGAACATTGGGAGACTTAAGACTTCGGTACAAAGTTTTTCTGTAACTGGTAGGCTTACTTGAGGCATTGAAAGATATTGATATGCAGGCTGCAAATGTATAGGGATCGGATAATAAATAATAGTATTAATTTCTCTATCCTTTAACTTATCCTGAAGACAATCTCTGGGATTAGATTTGATATCACAAGAATTGATTTTATTAGATTTAGGATCTATTTCCAAAGAAGTTTTATTTACTCTCACGACGAATTGATTCCATGCATGCGAAATAGTTTTATCAGAAGGATAAGAAGGCAATTCCAATCCAGGGATATCTGCAAGAAGTTTTTGATATCTAAGTGCTATATCTTGCCTCTGTTTTACCCATATTGAAAGCTTAGGTAATTTCACATTCAGGACTGCTGCCTGCAAAGAATCAAGTCGACTGTTATATCCAAGCTCATGATGAACATATCTACGAGGCATACCGTGAACAGCCAGTTCTCTCATTCGTTTTGCAAGTCCAGAATCTTTCGTAGAGATAGCCCCGCCATCTCCAGCTGCTCCAAGATTTTTAGTTGGGAAAAAACTAAAGCACCCAACATCTCCCCAACTACCAACAGATCTTCCATCCCATTTCGCACCAGTTGCCTGAGCACAATCTTCAACAACTTTGAGACCATACTTATTCGCCAAATCCATCAGCGAGCTCATATCAACAGGACACCCAAAAAGATGGACAGGTAAAATTGCTTTTGTTGAAGAGTTAATTGCTTGCTCTACATCATTTAGTTCTATCAAATAAGTACTTGGATTAACTTCTACAAATACAGGTTTTGCTCCAACTGCACTTATTGCCTCTGCAGTAGCAAAAAAACTAAATGAGCAAGTAATCACCTCATCGCCTGGACCTATATCTAAAGCTCTAAGAGCAATTATCAAAGCATCCGTACCACTGTTGCAACCAACAACATGTGGGACACCAATACTTAACGCAAAGGAGTTTTCAAAAGTCCGAACTTCCTCGCCACCAATGTAATGACCACTGCGAAGCACCCGCAACACAGCTGCATCAAGGTCTTTTCCTATCTCGGAAAGCTGTTTAGAGAGACTAAAAGGAGGCACCTGCATAAAAGGCACCATAAGTCTTGCTGCACGACTCCTTGTGAGCAATGACAATCAGCCAAACCATGAAGGCTCATTCCCTGGATGCCATTTGATGTTGCACCCAATCGACGGTTTCTGATCTTTAGGAACCATCTGACCAGCCAAAACAGCTGCTATAGCTGCTCGAAGGTCTTTACCTGTCACAGGGACTTCGTTCCCAGGTCGACTGCCATCTAATTGGCCTCGATATTGCAAGTGGTGTTCCCCATTTTGAAAGCATGAGAAAAGAAAGAAGTCTGGAGTGCAAGCTGCACGAAGAGCCTTTGCAAAACTCTGATCAGCATCTAACAAATAAGGGAATTGCCAACCCTTTTGAGCAGCCTGTTTAGCTAGGTGATCTGGTCCATCTTGAGGATGAGTAATCAAGCTATTGCTAGAAACAGCAAGGATTTGAACTTGATCAGCGAAATCATTTGCCAAGGAAGTTAAACCATCTTCTATGTGCTTAACAAAAGGACAATGTGCACAAATCACCATGATTAATAAAGGCTTCTTGAGAAGTGAGCCGTTGTTGATTCGAGCCAGGCCTTTATCCTCAAGAAAATCTATGCCTGTGCGAGATCTTCCAGGTACAACTGGAAGATCAAAAACTGGCAAGGCAGTTCCAAGGGGGAGCATTGTGGAATTTGTACGGACCATTAATAGATGCCCTGATGCCCCACTATTACTGATTGGAAGAGAGTGCTAAATCCAAAAATGAAACTTCTTTTACGAAACTGAGCACCGCGTAAGAGAGAATCAAAGAAATATCGCTAGTTTTTCGGACAGATGCTTCTCGATCTAAGTGGCAAAAAAATCCTAGTAACAGGCATAGCAAACAATCGTTCAATTGCTTGGGGTGTAGCCCAGCAATTGAACGCAGCAGGAGCTGAACTTGGGATCACCTATCTTCCAGATGAAAAAGGCCGTTTTGAAGGGAAGGTCCGCGAATTAACTGCGCCATTAAATCCCAGTCTTTTCCTTCCATTAAATGTGCAAGACAAATCCCAGATTCAAGAGGTTTTTGATTCCATCTCGAAACAATGGGGGCAATTAGATGGATTGGTTCATTGTCTGGCATTTGCAGGTAAAGAGGAGCTTATTGGGGATTACAGCGCTACTACAGCTGAAGGATTTTCTCGAGCTCTTGAAATCAGTGCATACTCTTTAGCACCACTTTGTAAAGCAGCCAAACCACTATTTAGCGAAGGCGCCGGGGTGGTAACACTGACTTATCTGGGAGCGGAACGAGCTATACCTAACTACAACGTCATGGGAGTAGCAAAAGCAGCTCTCGAGGCCTCCGTGCGCTATCTCTCCGCAGAGCTTGGACCAAATAAGCAAGTAAAAGTTAATGCAATTAGCGCAGGTCCTATTAGAACCCTGGCAAGTTCCGCCATTGGAGGCATACTCGACATGATTCACAACGTTGAAGAGAAAGCCCCATTGAGAAGAACCGTCACACAAAAAGAAGTGGGAAATACTGCCGCTTTCTTGCTTAGTGACCTCTCAAGCGGTATCTCAGGTCAAACCATTTATGTCGATGCTGGTTATTGCATTAATGGAATGTGATGTAACCAACCACAAAATTTCAATCGCATTAGCAAGATGACTTCACCACGGCTGGGACAAGTTCATCGCGTTACTAATGAAACAAACGTCAATGTCAACCTATCCCTTGATGGTTGTGGCACCTGCAAAGTGTCCACCGGAATTGCTTTCCTCGATCACATGCTTAATCAGATAGCCAGTCATGGACTTCTAGATCTAGAGATCAAAGCAACGGGTGATATTCATATTGATGACCATCACACAAATGAAGATGTAGGAATTGCCTTTGGACAGGCTCTAGCAGAAGCTCTTGGTGACCGGTGTGGCATAAATCGTTTTGGTCACTTTGTTGCTCCACTTGATGAAGCATTAGTCCAAGTTGTACTCGATTGTTCTGGTCGTCCTCATCTCAATTTCGAATTACAAATACCGACTCAACGGATTGGGACCTATGAGACTGAATTAGTCAAAGAATTCTTTGTAGCCGTTGTAAACAACAGTGGTTTAACCCTACACATAAGGCAATTAAACGGAAGTAATTCCCACCACATAGTGGAAGCAAGCTTTAAGGCCTTTTCACGAGCTCTAAGAATGGCTACTGAATCCGACCCTCGGAGAAAAGGAGCTGTTCCAAGCAGCAAGGGCATACTTGAACAAGCTGGCCCTAAAACATAAAACTTCCAGCCAAAAGAGAAGTACCTGAACTCGCGACTTAAAGTTTTTTGCGCGATTATTAATAATCAACTGAAGTCCATCCTGTGAGCAAATCTGCTTTGAAAGCTTTCAAAGAAAAAGCTCCAAGGAAATTTGATCAGCAAGACTGGTCAAGCGCTTATTGCAATGTGGAGAAAGAACTGGAAAATGTCCCCTTAGATCTAATCAAAGGAGAAGTTCCCCAAGAGCTTTTTGGCACCCTATATCGCAATGGACCTGGGCTGTTAGAGAGAGGTGGTCAATGGATTCATCATCCATTTGACGGAGATGGGATGATCTCATCAATGAGGTTTGCTAATGGCAAGGTAAATTTCTCTAATCGTTTTATTCGTACTCAAGCCTGGGAAGAAGAACAAAAAGCAGGTAGGTTTTTATATAGAGGAGTTTTTGGGACTAATAAATCTGGTGGCCTAATTGCAAACATCTTTGACCTTCGTTTAAAAAATATTGCAAATACAAATGTTGTAAAACTAGGGAATAAGTTGTTAGCACTTTGGGAAGCTGCTAACCCTCACGCTCTAGACCCGAATTCGCTCGAAACATTTGGACTGTCTTCACTCAATGGTGCTCTGGCCCCTAAAGAAGCATTAAGCGCTCACCCACGTTTTGACCCAGGCCATAATAACGAACCTTGTATGGTGACTTATAGCGTCAAGACAGGTCCAAAAAGTAGCATTAGGCTGATGGAATTTGCCACTGAAAATAATAATGCAGGCAATATTATTAGTGATCGAAAAGATACATTTAATGGCTTTGCCTTTCTACATGATTTTGCAATTACTCCTAACTGGGCAATATTTCTACAAAACTCAATTTCGTTCAACCCAATCCCATTCATTCTGGGACAAAAAGGAGCTGCTCAATGCCTTTCATCACAAAAAAATACTCAGGGAAAATTCTTACTAATTCCTAGAAATTCTGGTGTGTATGCAGGAGAAAATCCTAAGATATTCGATGCTCCAAGTGGTTTTGTTTTTCATCATTTAAATGCATGGGAAGATAAAAATGAAGTCATTTTAGAAAGTATCTATTACAATGATTTCCCATCAATCGGACCTAAACAAGATTTTCGAAATATAGATTTCAAAGCACTTCCAGAAGGACAACTAAAAAGATGCAAAATAAATCTATCCAGCGGCGAAATAAAAACTACTACCTTAAGCGAGCAATGCTGTGAATTTGCTATGGTAAACCCAAACTTCTTAGGACTTAAAGCTAGATACTCATGGATGGCAACTGCACAAAAAAGTGAAGGGAATGGGCCCCTTCAATCTATTAAAAAACTTGACCTTATAACTGGCAACAATTACTCATGGTCAGCTGGTGAGCGTGGATTTATTAACGAGCCATTATTCGTTCCAAAAGAATATTCAAATACAGAAGATGATGGATGGGTGCTTGTTGTAATATGGAATGGAGAAACTCGCTCATCAGAATTAGTTGTTCTTAACGCTATTGATTTAGAAGAAAAGGCTGTATTAAAGTTACCGATCAACCATCCATATGGATTACATGGGAGCTGGGCATCAAGTAAATAAGAATTAAATAATAATATAAACCATCACATATTCCTCTTAATATTTCAGGATAGATTAGGCCTTAAGAAAGATGAAATCTTAATTCCTAAGGTCCGAATTATTAGCAATTAGGTTTCTAAATTGTGGTTCTAAAGAGCGAAAGGCATTAGCTCTATGACTTAATTCTTGTTTTTGATTCCTGCTCATTTCTGCGTAAGTTAAACCTGTTGGAATAACCTCAAAAATTGGATCATAACCAAAACCACTTTCTCCTCTAGGGGCTTTGGTAATCACTCCCTCGCATAAACCCTCTACTTCAATAAGTATTTGATCCTTAGGGGCAGCGACACAAAGAGCTGCAACGAAAATTGCGCGACGATCATCGCAAGTGCTCATTTCAGCAAGCAAGCGATTAATCCGTTCAGAGTCACTATCTGCATACCTAGCAGAATGAATTCCTGGCTTGCCAGATAGTGCCAAAACACTTAATCCAGAGTCATCAGCAAGGGCCCATTCACCAGTGTTATTAGCTACAGAAATAGCTTTTAATCTTGCATTCTCCTTAAAAGATCTTCCTGTTTCATCAACTTCCAAACTCTCAGGTTTAGCAATAACTTGGATCTGAAAATTACAAAGAAGTTCTCGAAACTCTTTTACTTTTCCAAGGTTGCCGCTAGCGATAACTAAAACAGGATCAGCTGGCTTAAAAGAAGTCATTGATCTTCAGCAAATTCCTTTGCCCAGTTCAATACTAATTGAACATCTTTTAAAGTAGGTCCTTCACAGTAAATTCTCAGGAGAGGCTCAGTCCCAGAGAATCTAAACATCAACCAATGACTTTTACCAAGTCTTAGTTTGAATCCATCAATAGAAATAATCTCCTGAACTTTTTTACCAGCCACAACTAAAGGTGGTGATTCTTTTAGCAATGCTTCTAGCTTCATTCGCGACTTGCTATTTGGAAGGCGCATATCAACTCGGTCATAGTGACTTGGCCCAAAACGATTTTCCAAATCTTCTATACAAATTCCCAATGGCTTACAAGAATCATTAATGGCTTCTAAAACCAGCAATGCGGCAAAAATCGCATCTCTCTCTGGCAGATGCATGCCGAAACCTATGCCTCCTGATTCTTCACCCCCTACAAGGACTTGTCCGGAAAGCATTTTTGAGGCGATGTACTTAAATCCAACTGGAAGTTCATGAACTTCTCGACCTAAGTCTTCAGCAACTAAGCGCATTAAATCCGAACCACTAACAGTCTTAACAACATCGCCTGGCAACTTCCGTACTCTTATCAAATGATCTATTAATAACGGCATTAGCAACTGAGTACTGCAGAATCTTCCTCTTTCATCAATTGCCGCTATTCGATCACCATCTCCATCAAAAACCAATCCAACAGCCGGTTCGCCAGCTTGGGTAGAAGCCTTTACAGCACTAATTAGCTCACTTAAATATCTGGGGAGTGGCTCTGGTGGATTGCCACCAAATAGAGGATCTCGATTACTACGGATTTCTTGAACTAAACCATTCAGGCCTTCACCTAAAAGCTCTGCAATACATCCAGCTGCAGATCCATGCATCGAATCCACAATTACTTTTAAACGCATTTTCTTCAGTCCATATATCAACGAAGGCAAATCAATTTTTTTTCTTAAACCATCTAAATGCTCTCTCCTACCATCAAACCTCTCAATAGAAGTTGTTTGAGGAAGAGTTATTCCACCAACTGAGAGCCTCTTCTCCACGGCCTCAGTGAAGTCCTCTTCAACAGATCCCCCAAAAGGCCCCTTAATTTTGAGGCCAATCCACTCTGGAGGGTTGTGGCTTGCAGTTATTACTAATGCACCTAATGCACGCCGCTCTACGACAGCCCAACTGCAAGCTGGGGTTGGCAAAGAAGTTTCAGTTAATAGAGGTTCAAGCTCACACCCTCTTACTGCTGCTGCTGTTGCCTCAGCTAACTCAGGTGCTAAAAAGCGACGGTCATAGCCAATGACTATCTGTCGACTCTGAAAGTTTAAAGGTGCTCTATAAGCCAACTCCTGAGAAGCTGCCGCTGCGACTCTCAAAAGTCTTTCAATCGTGATATCTACTCCAAGAACCCCACGCCAACCGTCGGTTCCAAATTGAATAGGAGAAGCTTTAAAACGAAGCGAATTAAACACCATTAACAACAAATAGATGATCTGGATCTATCTGACAAGCACCGTAACGTCGTGACATGGAGCAAACTTCGCCAAAATCCAAAATACTTACTGACAGATTGCTACGCAGCTGGATTCGTTGCAGAAGAAAGGCATGGCTAGATCTCTATGGCAATAAAGAATCAAGAGCTTGGACAGCCCATAGAACCCTTCAACTAGACCATCAACATCGCAGTTTTATTGACTTAATGCATCAAAAACCAGGGAGAGGGCTAGAGGCCTTAATTCGTGGAGAGCATGGAGTAGTTGGATTAAGACTGAAAGGGCAAGGACCACAAGGTCAATTAATTGAAGCCCATCCTCAACTACTTCAGAAAATTAATGGTCAAAGTATATGGGGAAATTTTGCATATAGACCAGTAATTGCTCGTCAAGGACGAAGAATTACTAGAGAGCATAGGCTGTCTTTAGCACTAACAGGATTCTTACTAGAGTCAATTCAAGGTGAAAAAGTAGCCTATGGTTTAGCAGTTTGCAAGTCTAATAAAGGTCTAGAAAAGGAAAAAGTTTTTTTAAAGGAAGGCCTTCATCAACAATTGATTGAATCACTAATAAAGCTTGATTTGGATCTAAAGCTAAAAGAAGCACCACCCATAACCACTGATCGAAAAAAATGTACACTCTGCTCTTGGAGAAGCATATGCAATGCAGAGGCAAAAGCAAACAATGATCTAAGCGAAGTAAGTGGAGTAGGTGCACGTCGGCGTCAAATACTTCAAGACTTAGGGATCAAAGACCTAAATGAATTAGCAACAACTAATCCAAGTAATCTACGTGAAGATATTGCACGCTTTGGAGAGCAGCACAAAGATATTGCAAAACAACTTGTGCAACAAGCAAGAGTACAAAAAACTGGTATTGCAGAAAAATTGTGCCAAGGATTAGCACTCCCAGAACTGAGTTCAGTATCTGGAGTTTTGTTATATGATATTGAATCAGATCCTGATGATAGAGATGATTTCCTACATGGATTTCTTTCAATTCATAAGAAATCTAATGGCAAATGGGATCTAAAGAATGCTAAATATCATCCAGTATTAGTTCTCCTAAAACATGGAGAATCTCTTAGCTGGAAAAGACTTAATAGCAAATTAAATTATTATCCTAATTGGCCAGTCCTTCATTATGGAGAGACAGAGGCTCTATCAATTTATAGGATGGGAGAAAGGAATGGTGCAGAAACTAAGGAATTAAGAGTCTTAAAAAATAGATTTATTGATATTCATGATCGTATTAGGAAAAATTGGTGTTTACCCCTTAATAGCTATGGTTTAAAGACAGTTGCTAACTGGACTGGATTTCACTGGACTCAATCTGGGGCCGATGGTGCAAGGGCTTTGCTTTGGTGGCGACAGTGGAAGGCAGCAAAAGGCTCTTCTTCTTTAAACTCAACTAAATTAAAAAAAATCTTTGAGTACAATAAGGATGATTGTTTGGCAACATGGAAAGTAACAGAATGGCTTCTTAGACAAGATACACATGCAACCATTCCTGAGAAAAGATCAACTCATCAATGACGAAAATCCACTAGGCTTTCTAATATTTAAACTTCTAAGATTTGCGGCTGTACAAAGTTGTTTCTCGGACAAAGCTTGTCTTCTTATAAGTGCAAGCCCAACACTATTGCCTGAGATAGGATCTTCCATCGCGGAAGTAATCACACCTGCTTTTTGATTCTTAAATTGCGAAGAAGAGCTTACCAAAACTTGCCCTTGAGAAACTTTAGAGTTAGCTTGCCAAAATCGCAATTCCTTCTTTAAAGAAGGCGCTCTGGATATCTTTGCCATCACTTCTTGCCCTAAATAACAACCTTTATTCAAATCAACTAAATCAGCCAAACCAAGTTCAAATGGATTAGCATCTCCATTTATTTCACCTTCCCCAATCGGCAAGCCTTGTTCTAGTCTCCAATGCTCAATTTGTTGCTTAGTTGCTCTAGTAAAACCATTTAAGTCTTCAGGAAAAGTCATTGACACTTCAAGCCAAAAAACCTTATGCAAAATTTCCGGTTTTTTAGATGTAATAATTTGCATCCTTCGAACTGTTTCTAAAGAATCAATATTTACTTTGTCAGAAGGGAAAATAACCTGCTCGAAGCCCTTAATTAACTGATCCATATTTCCTGAAAGAACGACTATGTTTGCCCCATCAATATCTAAACGAACTTCTAAAAGAGCACGTAATCTCCCAATTGCATTCAACCAACAAGTTGAAAAGATTACACCTTCTTCCCTTTTAAAAATATCTGAAGTTGTTTGCCCTTGAAGAAACGCTCTACAACCTTCACCTTTCAACCTCAAAAGAGGCCATTTTTCGTCCCAATAAAATCCAAGATCAACACTCATTTCTCTAAATTCTTAGCACAAGTAGCCACTTCATCCAAGAGGAAAAGGCTAACAAGTTCCAAGCCTGCTTCCTTTATTAAAGTCTCTCCACCTTCTTGTCGATCAACAATCGTAATAACACGACCAACCTCATAACCAGCTTCACGAAGCTTATCAACTGCCATCAAGCATGATCCCCCAGTCGTTACGACATCCTCAAGCACAGTTACCAGCCCCCCTGAAGGAGGTAAGGGCCCCTCTAACCAATCACCAGTTCCATGACTTTTGGCTTCTTTCCGAACTATTAAAGCGTCCAAAGAGCGATCTTTCTGCGCAGCCGCCATAGCAACACCACTAACCAATGGATCTGCTCCAAGGGTTAAACCAGCTACTGCTAAAGATCTTTCTTCGATATGGGCAAGAAGCTCATAACTCAGCAAAGCAAGACCATCTCCACTCAAGCTGACAGGTTTGCAATTGACATAATGGTTACTTTCCTTCCCGGAGGAAAGTATGAAATGGCCATTTCGATAGGCCTTAGTAGCAAGCAATTTCAGAAGCTTCTCTCTAGAAGTCTTCTGATCAAGAGGAATAGAAGTCATAGTGGATAGTCCACTGTCAATGAATTCACTAAGTTGAGCTGAGTATGATGCTCCTTTTATTATTCCTGCAAGACTTTCTCTATCATCAAAAGAGCATCTGAGATCCATTAAGAGGGGGTCTAGCAATCTGGTGAATGCACCAAACTCATAATTTGGCTAAGGCGAGTTCGATCCTCGCGACCCCCATACAATCCTTTCAATGCGACTGCTAATTCTTGGCATTTTGCTTGCTTTACCGGCTTTCTTCGCAGCCAGTGAAGTTTCTCTCTTGCGACTTAGACCAAGTCGAGTACAGAGATTAGTTGAGGATGGAAAGCCTGGAGCTCAAGCAATTCATAGACTCCAGCGTCGCTTAAGACGCGCCCTGATGGTTTCCCAGCTAGGTGGAACCCTTGCATTAATCGCACTTGGCTGGATGGGCAGAGGGTTTGGACTACGCTGGTGGCCAGGGAATCTTGCAAGTAACCGTTTTTGGGATGTAGGATTATTTCTCTTAATAGTAGTAATAGCAACTCTTTTAGCTGGGTTGCTTCCAAAAGCATTGGTCCTGAATCGACCAGAAGCAGCAGCTCTGCGACTTACGCCATTACTAGAGGCCGTAATGCGAGCACTTACCCCAATACTCTCTTTACTCGAATCAGCTGCTTCGCTGTTGTTACGCCTAGTGGGTCTTAATAGCCATTGGGATGCTCTAGTTCCTGCACTATCAGCCGAAGAACTAGAAACACTCATTGAGACAGGCGGGGTAACAGGTTTACGTCCTGATGAGCGGAACATACTTGAAGGGGTTTTTGCTCTCCGCGACACCCAAGTAAGAGAAGTCATGATCAACCGTTCTGGGATGGTGACTTTGCCTATAGAAGTGCGATTCTCTGAGTTAATGAAAGAAGTTCATAGGACTAGACATGCTCGCTTCCCCGTAATAGGAGAATCTCTAGATGATGTAAGAGGTGTTTTAGATCTAAGGCAACTCGCTGAACCTATATCTCGTGGAGCCATGAGGCCTGACACCCCTCTTCAGCCTTATCTTCAAAATGCTCCAACAGTTCTCGAAACAACCACCTTGGCAGAGCTTTTGCCAATTATTAGAAATGGACAACCTTTACTTCTAGTAGTAGATGAACATGGAGGTACTGAAGGACTTGTTACTGCAGCAGATCTAACTGGAGAAATTGTTGGAGACGAGATAGAAAAAACTAATGACGCAGAAAATCTACTTCCCATTGATGGTCAGACTAATAACTGGCTAGTTGCCGGTGATCTTGAAATTATCGAACTGAATCGTCAATTAAATCTTGAGCTCCCAGAAGCAGAAGGTCACCATACTCTTGCTGGATTTCTACTAGAAAAGCTTCAACATGTTCCAACCACAGGCGAAGGTCTAATTTATGGTGGGATCAAATTTGAAGTCACTTCAATGAAGGGGCCTCGTATCAAGCGTGTGAAATTAACCTTATCCTCAAACACTCATGATGGATGATTAATCATCTATTCCGATCCATGATGTGCATCAAATGAGCGCCCTAATGGCTCCCGTAAAGGTTGGGGTTATTGGTGTTGGCAATATGGGCTGGCATCATGCAAGAGTACTCAGTCTCTTAAAAGATGCTGAATTAATAGGTGTCGCAGACCCAGATCCTGAGAGATGTCGACTAGCTACAGAACAATTTGATTGCAGCTGCTTTCAGGACTACAAAAACTTATTAAACGAAGTAGAAGCAGTTTGTATTGCTGTCCCAACACTGCTACATCACCAAGTTGGCCTCGAATGCTTAGAAAAAGGAAAGCATGTTTTGATCGAAAAACCTATTGCGGCTAGTCAAGATGAAGCCGCCTCTTTAATTAGTGCCGCCAACAAAGCAGGGCGATTACTACAAGTAGGGCATATTGAAAGATTCAACCCTGCTTTCCGCGAATTAATAAAGGTTGTCGCCAATGAAGAGGTTGTTGTCCTAGAAGCCCGTCGGCATAGCCCCCATGCTGATAGAGCTAATGACGTTTCAGTAGTACTTGATTTGATGATTCACGATCTAGATCTAGTTCTTGAATTAGCAAGTGCCCCAGTAGTGCGCCTTGCCGCAGTTGGAGGTCGAAGTGGAGAAGGGCCAATTGATTATGTTAATGCCACTCTTGGCTTCAACAATGGAGTAATTGCAAGCCTGACTGCTAGCAAGATGAGTCACAGAAAGATTAGGAACTTAAGCGCCCATTGCCGAGGAAGCCTAGTTGAGACTGACTTTTTAAACCACACCTTGCATATACACCGACGTGCTCACGAGTGGTACTCCGCGGATCATGGAGAATTGCTTTATCGAAATGATGGGTTTATCGAAGAAGTCAGTACAACATCTATAGAGCCTCTTTACGCAGAACTTGAACATTTTCTCCAATGTGTACATGGCTGCGAGACTCCTGCAGTAGATGGTGAACAAGCCTCAAGAGCTCTACGCCTTGCTGATCTAATAGAAAATGCAGTAGAGAATCCAGGCAGAGGACTTTCTCTGTCTGAACCTATATAAACAAGCCTCAAAATTCACACAAAAAAACATAAAGACTGGTCTTTCGATCAGCCTTTATGAGATTACCAAATTCTATTTAACTGCAATAATTAGTTGATATCGAAGTTAAATAGCAAGGCTTTATTGGTGCTTCAACGAAAACCAACTGCTGCTTGCCAAACGAAAACAAGCAGGAAAAAGAAAATTGGTATTAGAGGAAGAATATCGACTGTTGGAGCAAAAGCCTGATAAGCCTCAGGCAGTTCGGCCAGCAAATTGAGAGTCAAGGCTGCCATTCCTAGGAATTGAATGAATATTCCACAAGAAACTACCACGTGTGATGTGCCAATGAGCTTGTCTGCCAGGGAGCGAAATCCTCTGAAAAACAACCATCCCCAATTGCCTGGCCCATTGCAGTAGTAAATCGAAGCAAATGAGTGATGTTATGCAGGCTCAAAAGCGTTAGCCCTAGGAGCTCTTCACTACGAATCAAATGATGCAAATAGGCCCTGCTGTGCTTAGAACAAGCCAAACAAGGACAACTTTCATCAAGAGGTTTGTAATCTTTGCGAAAACAAGCATTACGTAAATTCCATCTCTCGTCTCTTACTAATGCGGTGCCATGTCGGCCCAACCGAGTAGGAAGCACACAATCAAAGAGATCAATGCCATTAGCTACTGCAATGGCCATTTCTCGTATGGTCCCTATACCCATTAGATACCTAGGACAATCTTCTGGGAGCAATGGAGTTACCTGACGAATAATTTTGTGCATTTCATCTACAGGCTCTCCAACACTGACTCCTCCTATTGCAATTCCAGGAAGATTAAAACTGGCTACGACCCTTGCACTTTCAGCTCGTAAATGTGGGAAACATCCTCCTTGGACAATGCCAAAAAGAGCCTGATCTGATTTTTTATGCGCCGCGACAGAACGTTCTAACCACTTATGGGTTCGTTTACAAGCAATCTCGACATCATTCTCAGTAGCGGGATAAGGAGGACATTGATCAAAAGCCATGATCACATCAGCTCCTAAAGCCATCTGAATATCAATAGCTCTTTCAGGAGTTAGGTCAATCTGACTACCATCGCGAGGGTTTCTAAAAGAAACACCCTTATCACTTATTTGATTGAGTTTGGCAAGACTAAAGACTTGGAAGCCGCCTGAATCTGTTAGCAATGGTCTGTCCCAACCCATAAATTTATGAAGGCCACCAGCCTCCTCAACTACTGCTTCACCTGGTTGCAAATGAAGGTGATAAGTATTTGAAAGGACCATTTGAGCTCCTGTTTGAAGAAGCTGATTGGGAGTAATACCTTTAACTGTTCCTAAAGTCCCAACAGGCATAAACCTAGGAGTATTTACAAGTCCATGTCCGGTTCTAAAAATCCCCACTCTTGCGAGAGTGTTCGGACATTTTACTTTGATCTGAAATTGAGACACTTTAAGTAGTGCGAAAATGCTAAATAGCCAAAAGTCACGATGCCTTTTAATGAAACCCAATCAGGTTCCAAATAAGTCAAGAGGTTACTTATCCTGACTAATCCTGCTTGGCTTAGGGATCTTGCTGGAGCTTGGATCTTCTATACAATTTTACCGAGTTGGCGATCTATTAGACCAAAATTTGATCGGATAGCTCGCTTTGCCCCTTTAATCGGATTAGTGATAGGGGGTATACAAAGTATGTCGTGGTTAATTCTTATTCAGATCGGTTGGGGATCTATTCCAACAGCTCTTTTAGTAATCGCATTAGGCGCTTGGCTTACTGGTGGACTCCATCTTGATGGGCTAATGGATACTGCAGATGGACTTGGTGCTGGTCGAGAAAGATGCTTGGAAGCAATGGAAGACAGCAGGATTGGTGCAAGTGGTGTTCAAGCACTAATTATTGTTCTTTTAATTCAGATTTCTTCTATTATTAAACTTGGCTCTTTTGCTCCAATTGCTTTCCCAATAGCAACTTTTTGGGGAAGATGTTCTCCCCTTTGGGCAATTAATAATTTTATCTATTTACGCGAAGATGGGTCAGGTTATTTCCATCAAAAAAATTGGAGTGGGGTCAAAGAAGCTATCCCGGCATTAATAATCTTTTTAGCCACTTTTATATATTTACAATTGTCCTCAATCGGAATAATTAGCAAGCAATCTTTAATGATCATAATAGGAGCTTTTCCTGCTTTTATAACTCCTCAATTAATAGGTAAAAAATTAGGTGGACATACTGGTGATTCATATGGTGCATCGCTAGTAATTGCTGAAACAGTTACGCTATTTTTATTAGCATTTATATGCCAGATAGACTAATTACAAAAGCATTTCCTTCACTTGGTAGGGCAGGATCAAATTCTTTAGGCGGAATAATCAATTGAAGAGAGCCGCCTAAATCTTCAGCTAATTGACGACCAAGAGCTAACCCAATTCCACTTCCAGAACTTTTCAAGCTGTTTTCACCTCTTACACCTTTTTCAAAAATTCGCTCTCGTTCATTCAATGGAATTGGGAGGCCTCCATCCCAAACACATAGCCCTTTCTCAGTCAACCAAAGTCCTATAGAACTACCCTCAGAACTATATCTAAATGCATTCTCAAGAAGATTAGCTACGATTTCCGCTATTACTCCATCTTCCACTGGTCTTGACTGATCAGACCAAGTAGGCCAGTGAGAAGGACTAAACCATTTTCTCCCTTGCACATTAGCTGTTACTGAAGCTCGGTCAATTAATGGATCCAATAAAGATCTAATATTCAAATTCACATTTTCTGAAAGGACTGGAGGCAATAGCAATGGAGAAATATTATTTTTCTGCAAAGGTAGTTTTGCCTGACTTAAATCATCAAGAGCTGATATATATCTATTAAGTTGATCCTGTTCACTTAACAAGCCTTCAACCAAATTCAGATGATTACTTTCTGGGCCCAGTTTACGTAACAAAAGCTGTGCATAAGTTCTCAAAGCAGCCAATGGGTTACGCAACTGATGCACCATCAGATTCACTTGTTCTCGCTGTTGAGTTATCTCATTAAGAAGTTTCCTTCGATCGATTTCTAGCCCTAAGCATTGAGCTAGCGCAGCAGCAGTTGCCTGAAGTCGTTGATCTAAAGGATTAGACCAATCCTGATCTGATCCATACCTTTCAACCCTTAATGCTCCTAATAAAAGCGATCCATCTTGCAAGGGATACCATCTCCTATCAGAAGAAGGTGCTCTTAATTCAGGGTCTGATTCCACAGGAGGTAAAACCTTCTCACCTAGGGGGTACTCGCCTATAGGCTCCAAGCTTGGGTCTAGCCCTTCTCGTGACTGTGCAACGTAAACAACCAAATGTTCAATTTCAGCTTCAGCCTCATAGCTGTTTAGCTGTTGATGAACTAAGTTCAAAAAACGTTCAGATAGTTGCATAACAAGCGATTTACAAGTACCTCATCTGACGAGCAAGAAATTCAAAAGCTTGAAAATTCAGAAAAAAGTATTAAGATAATTCTTACCGACCAGTACAACGTCTCATCCGTAAGGTGATCGCAAGGTCGACTCAGCAGGGGTTGCACGATAAGGGCAACCAAAGCTACAGCAGAGGTAGATGAGTTCCCCTGCTTTTGATGGGTTGAGTTGATTTTGAATCAAATGAGTTTGTCGTGTCATTTTCTACGGCAAATTTTTACCTCACGGCCTGTCGACGTTTGGGCGTCTCATAACTCGACTATTAAATCGAGATTTTCTAAGCGGTAGGCCTCCAGCTACCAAATCCCGTTCTCCGTTCTCCCTTCTCGCTCCTAAAAGGATTTTCCTAATGTCTAAGAAGCGCAAACGTATCAGCCGCAGACGCCTCGCTGGCCAAAGGGTATTAGCGCATGTTCCAACATTTCATCTTCAAACAGGAGACCATAAGCCTGTTACAGCTGCACGACGCTTTATAGCTGAAGGAGGTTTAACTTCACCCGCAATTCTGAATGTTAGGAGAAACGAACACACTACAGATCGTTTTTTCTGGGGTGAAAAAGGTCTCTTTAGTGCTCAATACGCTGAAGAGAATCACTTCCTGTTTCCATCTCTAAGAATAATTGTTGACGCCGTTGGAGAGGAAATCATGTTTCAAGGTCTGGAACTTACAGCTGATGACTGGGAAGAAATTGAAGAATATGAGTATGCCTTTGTTTAATCATTGCTAATAAGTTAAGAAAACCATTGATTTAAAGCCAATCGAATTTGCGGTAAAACTGCAGGAGGAATTTCGTGTCCTCCTTCAAAGGCTAATAATTCTGCATCTAACTGATTTTCTTGTAATGACCCAAGCAACTCTTTAGATGCAGCGAAAGGTACTACTTCATCTTTGGTGCCATGAGTTAAAAGAATTGGTGGGCCTCCACGAGATGGACTCCAATTAGGGTGTGGGTAAGCACTACAACCAATCAAACCCGCTAGAGGTAGCTCACATCCACTAGCAACTGCCATAGCCCCACCCTGTGAGAACCCCAATAAAGCAGTCCTATTTAACGGTATAGACATATTTGACAAGGCCCTCAAGCGAGACTGCAAATTAGTAACCACAAGTGGAACGGCAGCCCAATCCGCGGGGAAAAGTCCATACCACTGGCGACCTATGCCTTGGGGATGGATCTGAGGAGCTCTCAAAGAAACCAGTTCTATTGATACGCCCACGATGCGACTCAATTCCTTACCAACTGGAATTAAATCCTCAGCATCTGCTCCCCAACCATGAAGTAATACCAATCTATGCGTTGCCTCCTCGGAGCTAAAACAAATCAGATCATCATTCATATCAACAAATTCCCTCAGTTATGCGTAGGTTGACGTTCGGAATGATTTTTTAACTTCTGCCATGGCACCAATTGCCTTATTAAGTGTGTCAGACAAACAAGGATTGCTGCCTTTAGCAAAGGCCCTTGTAGAAATACACGGCTATCAAATCATTTCTAGTGGTGGGACAGCCAAGCTTCTTGAAGAAGCAGGTTTACCTGTAACAAGAGTCGCTGACTTCACAGGTGCTCCGGAAATTCTTGGAGGAAGAGTAAAAACCCTTCATCCAAGAGTTCACGGAGGAATACTTGCAAAAAGAGACGATCCAGCACATAGAGCCGATCTAGAGAAACAAGATATAAAAACTATTGACTTAGTAGTTGTCAATCTCTACCCGTTTAGGGAAACAATCAAGGACCCTAGTGTTAGCTGGGAAAAAGCCGTCGAGAACATAGATATTGGGGGACCAGCAATGATTCGGGCTTCAGCAAAAAATCATGCCTATGTCTCAATACTTACTAGACCTGATCAATATTCACCTTTCTTAGAAACTCTAGATAAAGGGAAAGGAAAGGTATCTACGGAAACTCGGCGGAAGCTTGCACTTGAAGCATTCGAACACACAGCTAGTTATGACATAGCGATTAGTAGATGGATCACTGGGGAAATTCAATCCAAGTCAACTCAATGGCTGCAAGAACTTCCTCTTAAACAAACTCTTCGATATGGAGAGAATCCACATCAATCTGCCTCTTGGTATAGCTCCGACAATCAAGGTTGGGGGGGCGCAATAAAAGTACAAGGCAAAGAACTCAGCACAAATAACTTGCTTGATTTAGAAGCAGCTTTGGCCACAGTGAGGGAGTTTGGGTATGGCAATTATCAATCTAATTCTTTTCAATCAGCAGCTGTGGTAATCAAACATACCAACCCCTGTGGAGTAGCAATAAGTGATTCGGTTTATAAAGCTCTCAAACATGCTCTTGATGCAGACCGAGTTAGTGCTTTTGGAGGAATAGTTGCAATCAATGGGAATGTAGATAAATCAACTGCTGAAGAACTAAAAAGTCTTTTCCTAGAATGCGTAGTCGCACCAAGTTTTGACAAAGAAGCCAAGCAAGTCCTCTCGCAGAAATCAAACTTACGTGTATTAGAACTAACTAATGATTCTATAGAAAAAGCCACTCGAGATAATATTAGAAGCATTCTTGGAGGGATCCTAGTTCAAGAATTAGATGACCAAAAAATTAATACTAAAGACTGGGAAGTCGCAACAAAGCGTTTACCAACTGAAAGAGAAAGAAACGATCTTTCCTTTGCCTGGAAAGTTGTTAGACATGTTCGCTCTAACGCTATAGCAGTAGCCTTAAATGGGCAAAGTTTAGGTATCGGTGCTGGTCAGATGAACCGTATCGGGTCAGCAAAATTAGCGATTGAATCAGCTGGTCAAAAAGCTAATGGAGCTGTTCTAGCTAGTGATGGATTTTTTCCATTTGATGACACTATCAGATTCGCCGCTCAAAATGGGATTAAAGCAATTATCCAACCTGGTGGAAGTATTAGAGACGGAGATTCTATTGCTGCCTGTGATGAATTAGGCTTATCAATGATATTCACGAAAAGGCGTCATTTTCTGCACTAGTTATAAAAGAAGCGCAAACAATAGCCTGGGATTGAATGACCTAAAAGCAATAAAAGTAATAAGATTAGCTTAAATATTCATACGTTTCTAGTAACAAAATTCTGTGTAGATATTCAATTCAATCATTCGTTTTAGGATAATAAGTTATTTTATTTGTCTTCCTAAAAGCAGATAATCTTCCTGGCCCTGCGCATGCAAAATAAAAAGATATGGCCGCATAAATTGCAGATAGTTCAAAAATATAATTATGATTCTCAACCACTGCTAATGGAAATCCTTCCAACCCTGTATCCAGGAAATGGAAATACAGAGCAAACAGCATTGTAGATAAAAGTCCCAAAGCAGATATTCTTGCAAATACTCCTAGAGCAAGGCCAATTGGACATACTATTTGAGTTGTAGCAGCTGCAAAAGTCCAAATAATTGGATTACCAGGCAAAAACCCAAAGTATTTCCCCACTACAAATTCTGAGAACCCTTCTGGGTCTTGAAATTTCTCTAATCCATGATGGATCATCATCACACTGAAAACTACACGAAGCACAAAAATTGCTAATTCTGCAGTGATATTGATTTCGCCCTGAGAAGCGGGACTCTGAACAACAACCTCTACCTTTTGAGGAGCTTTAGAGGCATTGATTTGAGGTGACGATTCAATTTCAGAATCAGGAGGCTGAGGAGTTCCAGAGTCAGTCATCGTAACTCAGTTTTAGCAGAGTTATCTTAGTTGGTTATCACCCTAAACGAGCCTCATTCATAGCAAATATCACTCTATTGAGAGATTAAAGGTTTCGGCTAAAGGATTTTGATCTTTAAACTGAGGAACATCTCATGGCTGATTTAGACCGTAGAGCTTTGCTTATATTGCCTAAATCTATATCAGGGAAGAAACCCTAATTCCAGAATTTAAGACCTCCGAAGAGTGCACTCAATCACTTAATTTAATTATTTTTTGAATAACATGCTCAACAACTCTATCTGGGGTAGAGGCACCAGATGTTATCCCAACACTAATTTCTCCCTCAGGTAAAAAGTTCTCCTCTTCCAAAAGAGGCTCTCCAAGAGGCTTGTGAGTAATAGTATTATCATCCTCACCAATTCTTTCAGGAGTATCTATATGAAAAGAACGAATTCCTCTACTTATTGCAATTTCTTGTAAATGTGTAGTATTAGAAGAGTTAAATCCACCAATAACAACAAGCATATCTAATGGTTCATCTACTAGCGAAAACATAGCATCTTGCCGTTCTTCAGTTGCATCACAAATAGTATTAAAAGCTAAAAAATGTTCACTTAGGTCGGAAGGTCCAAATTTCTTTAACATAGTAAGTTCAAACAAACGGCCTATCTCTTCAGTTTCACTTTTCAACATTGTTGTTTGATTTGCCACTCCGATTCTTTCCAAATCTCTATCTGGATCAAACCCTGGGGAAGATGCTTTAGAGAAGCGATTAAGGAATTCTTTCCTATCACCTTTCCCAAGAATATACTCAGAAACATATTGAGCTTCATCAAGGTCAAGCACTACTAAATAAGTTCCGGCAAATGAGCTTGTTGCTAGGGTTTCCTCATGTTTTACTTTGCCATGAATAATTGAAGTAAAGGTATGCTTCTTATGCTTCTCAACGGTATGCCAAACCTTCGAAACCCATGGACAGGTGGTATCAATTATGTGGCATCCTCTTTCATGAAGTAGCTGCATTTCCTGAACAGTGGCACCAAATGCAGGCAAAATAACAACATCACCTTCTGCCACAGAAGAGAAATCTTTCTCCCCATTTTGTGTTGGTATAAAGCTCACATTCATATTCCTTAGGTGATCATTTACTGAAGGATTATGAATAATCTCATTAGTTATCCAGATACTCTCATTTGGATAATGCCTTCTTGTTTCATAAGCCATTGCAACAGCCCGTTCAACACCCCAACAAAACCCAAATGCTTCAGCAAGCTTTACTTTTAATCTGCCATGCTCAAGTAAATAGCCATTATCTCGAATAGAAGCTATGAGACTGCTTTGATAAGCCTGTTCAAGCGCTTGCGCCCTTTTAGTAGGGGATCCAAAACCTCTCCGGTTATATCTATCGGAGCGGTGAAGTGAACGTTTAAAAGCTTGTGTATCCATAGCGGAAAGGTTACACCGAAGATGGGAATTATTTGCCTTAGTAAATAGAACTAAAAAAAAAGCCTGGCATTTAGCCAGGCTTTTAAGCTTTTAGCTTTTTAGTTGAAGGAATCAGTTTCCAGCAGAGGCAAAATCTGGATAAGCCTCCATACCGTGCTCACCAATGTCGAGACCTGCGATCTCTTCATCCTCAGAAACACGAATACCACCGAAGAAACTTCCAATAACTTTCCAAGCTATCCAACAAGTAACTACGGTCCAAATGGCATAAGCAGCACAGCCAACAAACTGAATCCAGAGTTGGCCTAAACCACCACCAGTTAAAAGTCCTAGGCCAGCACCAGAACCTTGAATGTCATAACCCCAAAGTCCAATAACTAATGTGCCCCAGATTCCACATACACCATGGACAGAAAAGGCACCTACTGGATCATCAACACCCAATGAATCAAGAGCAGAAACTGAGAAGACAACAATCACTCCTCCAACCAGGCCTGCCAACCAGGCACCAGACATGGTGAGGTTCGCACAACCTGCAGTAATGCTTACCAAGCCTGCAAGTATTCCATTAATGATCATTGTCAAATCAGGCTTGCCAGAGGTCAAAGTAGAAACAATTGTCGCTCCAATCGCACCACCTGCAGCAGCAAGAGTTGTTGTTACTGCAACATATGGAACCCATTGATCCATAGCAAGCTGAGAACCAGGGTTAAATCCATACCAACCGATCCACAGAACAAGTGCTCCAAGAGTTGCAATAGCCATATTGTGTCCTGGCATGGCCTGAGCCTTGCCATTTACAAACTTGCCAATACGAGGTCCAAGAAGCATTGCTCCAACCAAACCAGCCCAAGCACCAACGGAATGAACAATTGAGGAACCAGCAAAATCAATAAAGCCAGCTTCACTAAGCCATCCACCATTCCATTGCCAACTACCAGAAACTGGATAGATAAAGGCTGTTAGGACTAAAGAGAAAACTACAAATTCTCCAAACTTGACTCTCTCAGCAACTAGACCAGAGACGATTGTTGCGGCAGTGCCTGCGAAAGCTGCTTGAAAAAGAAAATCAACAGTTGGAACAAGTCCGGCTTCACCTATTACTTCAGGAGTAACTATCGGGTCGAAGAAAAGACCATTAAAGAAAAGCCAACCTGCTGCAATCGGATCGCCATACATCAGTGAATAGCCAACGAACCAATATGCAGTTACAGCAAGAGCAAAAACAAAAAGGTTTTTAGCAAGAATGTTTACTGCATTCTTCTGGCGGCACATTCCAGCTTCTACCATCGCGAAGCCGGCGTTCATAAAGATCACCAAGATGGTGGCAACTAATAGCCAAAGGTTGTTAGCAAGAAAAGCTGCATTTAATTCAGGCATCTCAGCCGCATGAGCTGAGAGATTAAATAGGCCTAGGCCTAAAAGCGCTATGGGAACGCAAGCCAGCCACATCAAAGATCGATGGGAGCTAAAGCCGCGGATGCTTCTAAGCAGGAGCATTGGCCCTTCCAAAAGGCTTGCCTCTTGGATACGGGCAGTGCGCCGCCTAGTCGGCGAATGCAAAGCAGTGGTCATGGATAATTAAAGCTGCTAATTAATCTGGAACAAAGAGTCCAAAATTTGACTAGTACAAAATGAGCCAAATCCATTTCTTCTCTTGTCGTCGTTGATACAAAACCCTTTACCTGCATGTTAATGCTTAACTTTTGAGGTTCCTAAGAAGGGTTTTCATGAGTCTGCACAGGCCTCATACCTTCCCAAGTGATGTGATCTCTATGAAAACCAAAACAACAAGGGAAAACTTCTACTCCAGAGGCAAGTGCTCTGCGAAAAAGCTCTCCATAAACCCGGTCAGCAGAATCACCAGGAGCAAAAACCCCAACATCTGAACGACTCAAACAAGGAACAAGAACCCCCCTTTGATCTGGCAAGAGGCCCATCAGCTCTTTCAAATGTTTCTGACCTCTTTCAGTAACTGTGTCTGGGAATAAGGCTAAAGAGCCATTAGTCCAGGTTGTGTTCTTGACTTCGAGATAAATCAACCTTTGATCCTCAGCGTCCTGAAATGGAGTCAAAAGTAAATCAATTCGACTACGTAGTTCGCTGCCATATCTAACTTCATTTCGAATTTCTGAGATTTTGCCAAGTACATCAATCAGATAGCCAGCCTCTATTGCCAATCGAACAAGAGTATTTGGCAGCCCAGTATTAATTCCTGCCCAGCAAAGCTTGCCTCCGGCACCTTGGACTTCTGCTTGCTCCCATGACCATGACAATTTACGAGTAGGAGATGGAGCATAACGAAGTCTGACCCGACCACCTAAACAAAGGACTCCTTTCATTGGACCTGTATTGGCACAATGGGCAGTAACAACTTGGCCATTGTCTAATTCCACATCCGCCAAAAAGCGCTTGTACCTCTTCAGCAAGATCCCCTCCTCCAAAGGTTGGAATTTCAATAGTGCATTACCTTCCATCTAGACCATTTGGCTATAGCCATAGTGACTGGTTAAGCCATACAAAGAGTGGAACCTAAATAATGAACTTGTCAGTCAAAAAAACATGGTGAGATCTTTAAAGCGCATTGCGCTAGTGGTGACTTCTGGAACTTTGCTAAGTAAGGCCGGCGGATTGGTTCGCCAACTTGTTATTGCTAGTGCTTTTGGAGTAGGAGCCGCATATGACGCATACAACTATGCATATATCCTTCCTGGATTTCTTTTAGTTCTACTAGGAGGCATCAATGGGCCATTTCATAGCGCAATGGTTAGCGGGCTAAGCCGTCGCCCAGACCATGAAAGAGCTCATATATTTGCTGCACTTAATAGTATTGCTAGCGCAGTACTGCTAATTATCACTGCAATTCTTTTTTTTGCAGCTGATCCTCTTATCAGTGTTTTAGGACCAGGGCTAAATATTGAAATCCACAAAATTGCGGTAATTCAGCTCCAAATCATGGCGCCAATTGCCCTTTTAGCAGGTCTGATAGGGCTGGGATTTGGCTCTTTAAATGCATCTAATGAGTTCTGGATTCCTGCAATTTCTCCTCTAATGTCCAGCATTGCAATTGTTATTGGTTTAGGAATCTTTCAAATACAAACAAATCAATTACTTCAAGCAGATGTACTTTCTCTTAAAGGTGGCATCACTCTTGCAGTTGCCACACTAACTGGAGCACTACTGCAATTATTTGTCCAAATTCCAGCTTTAATAAAGCAAAGATTGGCAAGTATAAAAATTGTATTTGATTGGAATCATCCAGGAGTAAAAGAAGTTTTAAGAATTATTGGTCCAGCAACAATCTCTTCAGGGATGCTACAGATAAACGTATGTATTGATTTATTTTTTGCCTCCGGAATAGTTGGGGCAGCTGCAGGTCTTGGTTATGCAAGCCTACTAATTCAGGCACCATTAGGACTCATTTCAAATGCACTTTTAGTACCTTTATTTCCTACATTCGCAAAACTTGCTGCATCTGGAGATAATCCAGCGCTAATAAGCCGGCTCAGGCAAGGATTATTAATTTCTTCGACAAGTATGGTTGGAATAGGAGCAGTATTTATTGCTCTAGGGAATGAAATAGTTAGCCTAATCTATGAGAGAGGAGCCTTTGATAATCAGGCTGTAAGTGTTGTATCTGGATTGCTAATTGCTTACGGAATTGGAATGCCTGCCTATCTAGGCCGAGATTTGTTAGTTCGTTTTTTCTATGCAATAGGAGATGCAGCAACACCTTTAAAAGTATCAATAATAAGTATTGTTCTGAATATTACCTTTGATTGGTCTCTGATCGGGGGACCAACTCCTTGGGGTAAGCAACTTCCATTCAATCTTGGAGCCCCAGGACTAGTTCTTGCAACAGCAGCAGTAAACTTTATTAGCTGCGCAGCTCTAATCTTTGCTTTAAATCAAAAACTTAATGGGTTACCTTTAAGGCAATGGAGTTTCGACGGACTAAAAGTTCTTTTCGCAGGAATAATCTCTGGATCAATTACTTGGGCACTAAAGACTCAAGTTCTGTGGCCTCAAAGTCTTTTAGGCCTAATTTTTGAGATATTGCTTTCAGGCATGATGTGTATTGCTTTATTTAGCTTAATAAGTAGCTCTTTGGGAATAAAAGAAGTTCAGGAGCCTCTAATAATGATACGAAAGAAATTTATGAATCACTGAGCTTAATTTCACGTTCCCCTTTAATTTGAAGCGGAATTCTTAAGTTATTGCCACCTGATAATTCGGGGCCTTGAACTTAAACAATGCGTGCTTCGATCCCAATCTCCTGTCAAGGAATTTCCATTTCCTGGATAAGCGCCTTCTCCACTTGACACTCAGCCTCAACGCTCTGCCCAATCAGCCTTTCGCCCAAGCACCGGAGCGCTCACGCATTAGTTCAGCAACATTGGCTACCTAAATAATCAGCAAGGGACCTCTCTTATCAAAACAACCTTATGTGCAATAGGGCTCCAAAATCTCAGCTAAATCAAAAAGCTGACCTGGTGGAACCAACCTTGCCAAAGGTAAACGAGTACTTCCTCCAGCTAATTGAACTTGGACTGACTCAAGTCCTTGCCTTGCCGCAATAGTCGAACCTTGATCAAGATATGCATTACATTCGATTGCCAAAGTCTCTGCGAGTCCAGCATCTCCAAGATAAAGATGCCAATTCGCGATCTGAATGAATAATCGATCAGCTATAGAGTTCTTGAGATCATTGAGAGCAGTTGGAGCAAGTGCCATAAGAATCAAATTGTTGCGATTTTGACTAGCGAAAAACTCTCTAGGGATAGCCCTTAAGCCTTAACACTCCAACCCATCCAATTGCTGAGATTGTGGTGTTATTAGCATCAATTGGTTGACGAAGGTCCCCTTAATGGAGTCTTATGAATTCTTGCAAGCGCCTGTAGCTCAGCGGATTAGAGCATCTGACTACGGATCAGAGGGTCGGGAGTTCGAATCTCTCCAGGCGCGCTTGAGTTAAATACCCAGAGCCTTGTGGGGCATCCCACTAAAAATAGAGGTAGATGCTTTTTAAATAAGGTAAAAGTTTTGTCTACTATCCCAAGGCTTATAAAGCTTAAAGATGAAGGGCGCCACCTTGTTGCCGATTAATGCAGCGATTCAGGACTCCGATCCTGAGATCTCCTTTTTAATCAATAAGGAAAAGGAAAGACAAGAAACTCATTTAGAACTAATTGCCAGCGAGAATTTCACCTCTCGGGCAGTAATGCAAGCTCAGGGCTCTGTCCTAACAAACAAGTACGCAGAAGGCCTTCCACACAAGCGTTACTACGGAGGCTGTGAACATGTAGATGCAATAGAAGAGTTAGCCATTGAACGAGCAAAGAAACTTTTCAGTGCAGACTGGGCCAATGTTCAGCCTCATAGTGGAGCTCAAGCTAATTTCGCAGTATTTCTGGCACTGCTTAAGCCTGGAGAAACAATCATGGGAATGGACCTCTCTCACGGAGGACATCTAACCCATGGCTCACCTGTCAATGTAAGCGGAAAATGGTTCAAAACTGTTCACTACGGAGTTGATCCTGATACTCAGCAGCTGAATATGCAATCAATAAGAGATCAAGCCTTAAGACATAAGCCAAAATTAATAATCTGCGGTTATTCGGCATATCCGAGAACAATCGATTTCCAAGCATTTAGAGCTATTGCAGATGAAGTTGGCGCATATCTTTTCGCCGACATCGCTCATATTGCTGGACTAGTGGCTGCAGGATTACATCCAAATCCCTTGCCATACTGTGATGTGGTAACAACTACTACTCACAAAACTCTTCGTGGTCCTAGAGGTGGATTAATACTTTGTAGAGATAAAGAGTTTGGAAAACAGTTCGACAAAGCTGTCTTTCCGGGGATTCAGGGAGGTCCTTTAGAACATGTCATAGCGGCAAAAGCTGTGGCCTTTGGAGAAGCTTTGCAACAAAGTTTTATTGAGTACAGCCAGCAAGTAATTGCAAATGCAAAAGCTTTAGCGCAACAGCTTCAAGATAAAGGGATTGATGTAGTTAGTGGTGGTACTGATAATCATTTGGTTCTGCTAGATCTTCGCAGTATTGGCATAACAGGGAAAGTCGCAGATTCTCTTGTTAGTGATGTAAATATCACTGCCAACAAGAACACAGTTCCATTTGACCCTGAATCACCCTTTGTTACTAGTGGTCTAAGGCTTGGAACAGCCGCACTCACAACACGAGGTTTTAATGAATCGGCTTTCAAGGAAATTGCAGATATAATTGCAAATCGATTAATTCACCCTTCAGACTTAATCATTCAAAAAGAATGCAAAGAAAAAGTTCTTCAACTTTGCATTAAATTCCCTCTCTATAGTTCGAACAAGTCTGGTGAATAGAATAGGCAAAGAAGTCGATAGTGTAGAAGTGCTATGCATTGGAACAGAGCTTTTGCTGGGCGATATTCTCAACAGTAATGCTCGTTGGATTGCTGAGGAACTAGCATCACTTGGCCTGCCTCACTACAGACAAACAGTTGTTGGTGATAATTTCAACAGACTAAAGGAAGTAATTCTTGAAGCATCTAATAGATCAAGACTTCTTATTACAACTGGTGGTCTAGGGCCAACACCCGATGATATTACAACCGAGGCAATTGCCTCAGCTTTTAACACACCTTTAGAAGAGAAGCCAGAGCTATGGGAAGAAATAAAGTCAAAGATCTCTAAAAAAAGTATCACTGAAAACTCGATAGAACGAAAGCAATCA